>NZ_JBNQTI010000128.1:0-27184 GCF_050325825.1 Kitasatospora sp. LaBMicrA B282 | reverse complement strand
CGATCGGCGCCGCCGGGCCGCCGCCCGCGGCGCCGGAGCCGCACCCGGTGGCCAGGGCGGCGACGGTCAGGGCGGCGGCCACCGCGCAGCTCAGGCGGGCTGCGCGGCCGGAACGGGGGAGGGGGGATCGTTCTGTCACCCCTGCATTATGTGCGCCGGGATTATGTGCGCCGGGCGCGCGGGGGCGGATTCGGCTACCCGTAGAAGGCGATCCGCGGGGCGACCGTGCCCAGGGACGGGCTGAGCACGGTGAGGCGGTAGTGCTCGGTGAGGGTGTGGTGGCTGTGCAGCACCAGCTTGGCCGGGATCAGATTGGTGTACAGGGTGCCGGTCTCGATGCCGAGCGGCAGCGGCAGCCAGCTGCCGTCGGAGGTCTCGACCTGGAGGCTGACCGCCGTCGGTACCAGGAACGGGCCCCCGACCGGGGACTCGATCAGGACCTGCGGGGCGATGCTCTGGTCACCGGCGGAGTCGTTGCGGTACTGGAAGGAGATCTCGTGCGGCGCGCGGTCGGTCGGCAGCAGGCTGGTCGGCAGGTTGAGGAAGCCGGTCGGCGAGGCCGCGACCGCGGTGGCCGGGGCGGTGGTGGTCGAGGCGGTGGTGGCTGGGGCGGCAAGGGGGGCGGTGGGCGCAGCGGCGGCATCCGCCGGGACCGGCGCCGCCAGGGCGGCGGTCGCCGGGACGGTGAGGGCGGCGACGGCCAGGGCCAGCAGCTGGGTGCGACGGATCTTCCTGGTGGGCATGCTGCGACTCCTTCGATCATCGGTGGCGCCGTGGCGTGCGCCGCCGGGGAGGCCCGGGGGCGGGGGACGCGGTGCCCCGGTGACCGAGCGCTTCCGGTGGCGCACAGACCGTCGCTGTCCGTGCAGGTCGTACCCATCCACCCTGCGCGATGGCGGCCCGCGGCGCATCCGGCGGACGCGATGGTCGCGGGTGTGTCGCGGCTCTGTCATCGTTCGGCGGCGGTCGTGTGGAGTCCCAGGTGGAGCGGTCTGTTCTGGTGGACAGCGGACAGTCGGCGGTCATAGATTCTCGCCAACGGTGATCCGGTGTCTGGTAGGGGGAGTTGCGATCATGGGGGACCAGGGCATCAACCACGTGTTGGATCCGTGGATGTACGACAGTTCCGGGAACCTGACTGCGCAGGCGAAGCAGCAGTTCCCGGACCTGGCCGGTACGCCGGGCGCGATCACGACCGGCGGGAGTGCGACGGCGCCCGCGGGGGCCACCGGGACGCAGCTGGTGGTGCACCCAGACGCGCTGCGCACCGCGGGGCAGAACGCGGGCCAGCTGGGGAGCAAGATGACCGCCGACTGCCAGAACCCGGCGGGCAACGACATGTTCACCGCGGCGACGGCGATGACGGGGTGGGCGATCGGTGGTGCGATCACCACGGCGCACCAGACCTGGGAGTCGCAGTTCCTCACCCTGGGCGGGAGCCTGATCAACATCGGGCAGGCCCTGCAGGACAGCGCCAACGGGTACAGCACCACCGAGAACAACAACCGCGGTCACATGCGGGACGTGGCCAACTAGGCCCGAAGCAGCCGAAGTGCCTGAATGACGCGAATGACCTGAATGGCCCGAGTTACCTGAATGGCCTGAAGTACCTGAAGTGCCTGAAGTATCCGACGGGGACGGGGAAGCAGACAGCCGCATGGTCACGTACGACGAGCTCGCCAACACCAATCTCTCGGCGCTGGACACGGTCGCCACGGACTTCGAGCAGTTGGTCCGCAAGTGGGAGTACGACTCGGACTTCCAGGGCGACGTGGTCAACCCGCTGTCGGCCAGCGGTTGGTCGGGCCCGGCGTCGCAGGCGGCGGTGGGGCAGTTGACCCAGGCGCGCACCCAGATCGAGGCGGCGTTCAACGAGACCAGCGCGATCGCGAAGGCGCTGCGTGACGCCCACGACCAGTTCGTCGGCTGTCAGAACACCCTGCGGCAGATCCAGCAGGACGCGCAGGGCCAGGGGTTGACGATCTCGGCCGACGGCAGCCAGGTCACCTGGCCCACGCCCACGGACCTGCCGCACAACGCCGGCGTCCACGAGGACTACCAGCAGGCGATGGCCCAGGCGGCCGGCGGCATATCGCAGCGGATCACCACGGTGCTGCAGCAGGCCACCGACGCCGACCAGACGGCCGCGGCGGCGCTGGCCGCGGACACCGGCACCGACCAGCAGAACTTCAACGCCGCGCCGGTCGGCGGCATCGCCGAGGAGAAGGCCGACCAGGCGGCCACCCAGGCCGCCTCCCTGGCCGGCCAGGGCGACAAGCTCAGCAACGCCCAACTCGCCCAGCTGGACGCGCTGCTCAAGGCCCACGCCAACGACCCCACGTTCACCACGGACTTCTACAACAAGCTCGGCGCGCAGGGGACGCTGAAGTTCTGGGGCCAGCTCTCCGAGAGCTCGACCGGCACCATGCAGCCCGACCAGGCCCGCCTGGACATCCTGAAGGACATGCAGGGCCAGCTCGGCACCTCGCTGGCCAGCGCCACCAACACCCAGACCTGGCCGCACCTCTCCGACCAGTGGGAGGCCCAGCTTCGGGCCGCGGGCGCCCAGCGGATCCAGCTGGCCGGCCCCGACCAGTACAACTACCAGCCCTACGGCTACCAGATCCTGGGCAGCATCCTGCGCACCGGGACCTACGACCCGCACTTCCTGAACCCGATCGCGGACGACGTCACCCAACTGACGAAGAAGAACCCCGACATGTGGGCGGAGGCCGCACCCGAGCCCCCCTGCCCGGACGTCAAGATGAACTTCCTCGGCAACGGCTCCGGCTTCAACCCGGTGACGGGCGTCCTGGAGGGGCTCGGCCACAGCCCGGCGGCGGCGACGCAGTACTTCCAGAACGCCGACAACCTGACGTTCCTCACGGACAGCGACAAGAACCCGCTGCTCCCGGACACAACCTCCCGGATGCCCGGAGACCAGGCCGCCTCCCTGAACGACGAGCCGACGGCCCTGGGGCACGCGCTCCAGGCGGCGACGACGGGCATGGCCTGGGACGCGCCGAACGGGACGCAGATCCCGCAGCACACGGACGCCACCAACACCGTGATGAAGCAGGTGATCAACACCTTCGGCAGCAACCCCAGCCTGCTTCATGGCGACGGTGCGCCGTTCGCCGCCATGAACGGCAGCGTCGCGCACATCACCGCCTCCTACATGGGCGACATCGACCAGGCCGTGAACTACCCGTCCGGCAGCAAGCTCACCACCTTCGGTCCCCCGCTGAACCTCGGCCAGGATCCGACCGCTCAGCCGAACGCCGTCCACCTGCTGGACACCCTGGGCCGGGACCCGAACGCCTACGGTGTCCTCGTGCAGTCCCAGAACGGGTACATGGCTGGGGAGCTGCACAACACGGTGCACCAGCCCGGTGTTCTCAACGACAACCTCAACCGCGTCGCCGAGCAGGGCAGCAGGGTCAACGGCATCCTCGCCAACGCCCGCGCGAACGCCGTCGCCCAGGCCGGGTGGCAGTCGGACGCCGCCTACAACACGGCGATCGACAACAACACCGGCATCGCCAACACGATCTACGGCATGACGCTGGGCAAGGAGGTCGGCAGTGTCCCGGTCCTCGGCCCCCTGGCAAACCAGCAGATCAGCGGCATGATCTCGAGCATGGGCAGCAGTTACCACCACGACAGCACGGCGGCGAACGTCACCGCGGCCAACGACATCATCACCCAGGGCCAGAACAAGACCGCCGAGGCAGTCCAGGCCGCAGTGGCGAACGCGCTCCAGGGGACCAACCTCGACCCGGACGGGAGTGTCACCTTGAACGTCGGGCAGCAGTCACAGCTCGCCTTCATGGCCGGAGTTACCCAGGACGGCGGCATGCACCAGGGGGGCAAGTGAGCGAGTCCCAGGCGAGGGGCCTTCATCCCGAGGGCCGTCCCCGGCGGGTGCGGGGGATCGCCGCGGCGGCGGTCGTCGTGGTGGCCGTCGTCGCGTCGCTGGTCGTCTGGCAGCCCTGGAAGTCGCCCAGCCCCAAGCTGAGCCTGCCCGCTCAGGCCTGCTGGGGGGTGCTCACGGGTGAGGACCTCCGCCCCCTGGTGGGGAAGAACGGCACGGTGACCACCGAGACCAACACCACCACGCTCCAGGACACGCCCCAGGCCACCAACAGCGGCTACCGCTGCTCCGTGTACTGGAAGGACGGCAAGACGCCGCTCTACCTGGGCGACGGCCCGATGGTCATCCTCACCACCGCGGACGACCTGCGTGGCTACCAGAGGATCGACGTCAGCTCCGGGAAGGCGCAGTCGCTGAACTTTGGTGACGGGAACATCGCCTGGGAGGCGAACACCAACGTCGACTGGCTCAACCTGGCCATTCCGTGCAGCTTCCAGGACTCCGTTGCCGGGAAGTCGTACAACGGCTACGCGCGCATCCAGATGGACATGTTCCCCAACCCCAGCGGTCCTCCGGCACCCACCAGCGACGTCCGCCAGGCGGACGCAGCCATCGTCCTCAAGGTGGCCAAGGCCTTCGCCCAGCAGTACCCCTGCACCGGTGTCACCCTCCCCGCCAATCCGCCGACCATGCCACCGCTCCCCAGCTGATCCTCACGCCACCCGCGCCCGCTGGGTGACCACGATGCAGGCGAGCACCACCACCGCGGTCAGCGGGGCGGCGGCGCTGAGGTGTTCGCCGAGCAGCAGGACCGCCCAGCCGAGGGTCAGCAGCGGCTGGGCGAGCTGGAGTTGGCTCGCCCGGGCCACCCCGATCAGGCCCATGCCCCGGTACCAGAGCACGAAGGCGCCGAGCTGGGAGATGCCGGCGGCGTACGCCATCCCGAGGACGGCCTTCGCGGTCAGGTGCAGGGGCTCGTGCGGCAGTGCCCAGGCGGACACGGCGAGGTTGACGGGCGCGGCGAGCACGACGGCCCAGGCGATCACGTGCCAGCCGGGCATGTGCGCCGAGAGCCGCCCGCCCTGGGCGTAGCCGGCGGCGCAGACGAGCAGGGCGGCGAAGAGGTAGAGGTCGGCGAGGGTGGGCCGCCCGTGGTGCTGGGCTAGCGCGAAGGTGATGACGGTGAGCGCGCCGGTGCCGGCCGCGGCCCAGAAGGGCTTCGCGGGGTAGCGGCGGGTGAGGAGCGCGGAGACGGTCGCGGTGGCCATCGGCAGGGCTCCGATGACGACCGCCGAGTGCGCGGTGGACGAGGTCTGCAGGGCCAGGGTGGTGAGCAGCGGGAACCCGATGGCGCAGCCGGCCGCGACGACGGCCAGCGCGGGCCGGTCGGCCCGGGCGGGGCGCGGCGCGCGGGTGGCGAGCAGGACCGGGAGTGCGATGAGGGCGGCCAGCACGCCGCGGACCCCGGCAGCGCTCCAGGGGCCGAAGCCGTCCAGCGCCCAGGCCGTGGCGGGGAAGCTGAAGGAGAAGCCCAGGACCCCGAGGGCGGCGAGCAGGGTGCCGCTCGGCAGTGGCGGTACTGCGGACGGGACGATAGCGCTACGATCAGCTGTCATGAACAACGGTAGCAGTGCGCAGGAGCTGGCCGGCATCCTGGCTCGGGAGATCGAGGAACTGCCTTCCGGTGCACGGATCACCACGCACCGGGCGCTGGTGCGCCGCTTCGGCGTGAGCGCTACCACCGTCTCGCAGGCGCTGGCGCTGCTCACCCAGCGCGGGCTCATCACGTCCCGTCCCGGCGCCGGCAGCTACCGCACGGAGTCCAGGCCGGTGGCCCGGCCGGGGGACACCTCGTGGCAGGAGGCCACCCTCGACCTGGCGAGCGGCACCGACGCAGCGGCCGGCAGCCCGCGCAGCTTCAAGGCGCCCTCGCTGCTGGGCACGCTCACGGCACCGGCGCCGGACGTGGTCGACCTCAACGGCGGCTACCTGCACCCCCAGCTGCAACCGCTCGGCGCGCTCGGGACCGCGCTGTCCCGCGCCGCCCGGCGCGCCGAGGCCTGGGACCGCCCGCCCGTCGCGGGACTGCCCGAGCTGCGCGACTGGTTCGCCGCCGACATCGGCGGCGGCCTCGGCCGGCAGGACGTCCTCGTCTGCGGTGCGGGGCAGAGCGCACTGGCGACCGCGCTGCGCGCCCTCGGCCGGCCGGGCGACCCGGTCGTCATCGAGTCGCCGACCTACCCGGGAACGATCGCGGCCGCCCGGGCCGCGGGCCTGCGGACGGTCCCGGTCCCGCTCGACCGGGAGGGGATCCGGCCCGACCACCTCGACGAGGCGCTGACCCGCAGCGGGGCGCGGATCGTGGTCGTCCAGCCGCTCTTCCAGAACCCCACCGGGGCGAGCCTGTCGGCGCGCCGGCAGCACGAGGTGCGCGACGCGGCCCGCCGCCACGGTGCGTTCGTCATCGAGGACGACTTCGCCCGGCACCTGGTGCACCCGGACGCCGGGCCGGTGCCGCCGCCGATGATCGCCGACGACCCGGACGGCACCGTCGTGCACCTCCGGTCGCTGACCAAGGTGACCTCGCCGAACCTCCGGGTCGGCGCCCTGGCGGCCCGCGGTCCGGTGCTGGCCAGGCTGCGCTCCGCCCAGCTCATCGACACCATGTTCGTCTCCGCGCCGCTGCAGTACACGTCGCTCGAAGTGGTGACGGCCGCGGGGTGGCGGCGCGGCCTCGCCGCCCTCGGCGCGGCCCTGGAGCACCGGCGCACGGTGGCCGTCGAGGCGGTGTCGGCGATCTTCGGCCCGCACGCCCTGGCGGTGCGACCGCGGGGCGGCTACCACCTCTGGGTGGCGTTGCCGGGCCACCTGGAGGCCGGGCAGCTCGCGGCCGCCGCACTGGCGAACGGGGTCGCCGTCACCTGCGGGGACGACTACTACCCGACCGAGAGCAGCGATCCGCACGTCCGCCTCAGCTATGTGGCGGCGCCGTCGGCCGCGGACGTCGACGACGCCGTCCGCCGCCTCGCCCCGCTCCTGGTGGAACGCTGACCGCACTCGTCGCGCACCCCCGCTCGCCGGCTCAGTCGCGGCCCCCGGATCGCGACGACGACGGTCTCGCCCGCACACCGGCGCGCAGCAGGTCGAGCGCGCGGCGGGCGTAGCCGTGCACCTCGCGGTCCCGGTGCATGGCCGCCCACTTCAGCGCGGACGGGCAGTCGATCGCCGCGTACGCCCGGCAGGCCGCCTGCTCGGCCTCGGTGAGCCCGCGGCCGTACCCGTCGAAGAACGCCTCCGCCAGCGCGGGCCGGCCCGCGGTGACCTGGTAGACGATCCGCATCAGATCGTGCCGGACCGGCTCCTCGACCCGGGTCCGCTCGAAGTCGATGAGCTGGAGCCGCAGTCCACCGTCCTGCCGGACGATCCAGTTGCGCGGGCCGAAGTCGCCGTGGCAGACCGCCACCGGCAGGGGCGGAGGCGGCTCGGCGGACGCCTCGGCGAGCACCCGGAGGTCGTCGGCCGGCAGGCCCAGGTCCAGCGCCGTGTCCAGGGCCTTCGTCCGCTGCGCCGACCAGGCTGCCGACCACGCCGCCGGACTCGTCCCGGCGCCCGGGGGCGCGGTGGCGGTGAGGGCGTGCAGGCGGGCGGCGAGCACGCCGGCCTGTCGGTACACCTCCGGCACCTGCTGGTCGGTCAGCTGAGCCTCGCGCAGCGGGTGCCCGCCGAGGCCCCGGGTGACGATCAGCCGGGCCTCCGGCACGCGCCGGGTGATCCGGGACGCCCGCCCCGCCCCGAGCAGCGGCACGAACTCGTCGTACGCCCGGGTCTCGCGCCGGTAGCGGCCGGTGTGCCAGTGGCGCTTGGCGAACCAGCGGTGCCCGGCCGGGCCCGCCACCTCCCAGACCGAGGGAGCACCGGTGCGGTCCCGGGACCGCACGCTCACCAGCTGCCAGCGGCCGACCGCGTCGTCCAGCAGCGACTCCAGCAGGAAGGCCTGCAGCAGTTCGACAGGATCATCGCCGAGTGGACCGGTCCACCAGCGGCGGCTGCTGAACTCGCCTACCAGCGAGCACTCTTCCTCCTGAGGAGCGGCGAGACGGTCGGCGCTGTCGAGGCGCTCTGCGGCCTTCTCGACCAGTCCATCTCCATGAACGGTGGAACGCTCTTCCAGATCCATCGGCTTCTACAGCAGCTTGCCGAGGTCGAGCCGGAACTACGTGAGATCGTCGAGCGGTTGTGTGTCGACCGGAGCGCCGCGCCCGAGCCGCCGTCGTGGCTGGAAGCCACGGAGCCAGTCCTGCAACTGACGGCGGACTGGATGAGCGCGAGGACCTGGGGTGCGTCTCGAGAGTTCGTCACCACCCACCCCACCCTGTTCGACGCCCCGTCCCATGCTGCTCTGCGGGAGTGGACACTGGTGGGCGGAGCGGGGGCCGGCTTCCATCTCGAACTGCTGGAACAACTGTTGTCCGGAACGTCGGTGGATGTGGTGTATCGACCGCTCGTGCTTTCGGAGCTCCTGACCGCTTGGCTCCGTATGAGCACCCAGGACTCGGCCGCCTTCCTCGCCGAGCACGCCGACGACCTGCTCGCCCCCGATGCCGACGCGGCGCTGCTCGCCATGGGCCAGGGCCGACCGGACCTGCACCGCACGCTCGACGTCCACCGCGCGATCCTGGCGCTGGTGCGGACCGACGGCATCGACGCCACCTACACGCTCCTCACGGACCGCCAGGCCCTGGACGCCCGCCTCGGGCAGGCCGTCGCTGCCGCCGACGGTCCGGCGCTCACCTGGCTCTCGCGCATCGAGGGCGGTGTGCACGACGCGCAGTGGGCCGCCGTGGTGCACTGGCTGGCAGCGCGGGCCCTGGAGCCCGACCGCGACTCCAGCAGCTCCGCGACCGACCTCGCCGAGGCCGAGACGGACCCGCCCCTCCCCGAGGAGCGTGCCCGGGCGGTCTCCGAGCTGGCCGCCCTGATGACCGCCTGCCCCACCCGGGCGGCGGCGCTCGGCGCGCTGCTCCAGGCGGTCCTGACGACCGAGGTCCAGCCGTCGGAGGGGTAACAGTCGGAGGGGTAACAGGGGCCCACTGCCCCTGCCACTCCGGGACCTTCGCCCCTGGGCGGACCCCGCGCCGCCGACCAGCATGGGAGAAATGTCCGCGATCATCGACAACGCCCCGTACACCGCCTTCCACCGCCGCCTCGCGCTCGCCTGCTCGGGCGGGCCGTTGCTCGACGGCTACATCCTGAGCGTCGTCGGGGTGGCGCTGATCGGGATGACGCCCGAGCTGGGGTTGAGCACGGCGGAGGTGAGCCTGATCGGCGCGGCGGCGCTGGTGGGGATGTTCGTCGGCGGGGCCGTGTTCGGGGTGCTGACGGACCGGGTGGGCCGGGAGGTGATGTACACCGCGGACCTGCTGGTGATCGCGGCCTGTTCGGTGGGGTCGTTCTTCGTGACGGACGTCTGGGCGATCGTGGCCCTGCGGTTCGTGCTGGGGATGGCGATCGCGGCCGACTACCCGATCGCGACCTCGCTGCTCGCGGAGTGGCTGCCGATCAAGCACCGGGGGCGGTTGCTGGGCAAGCAGATCATCGCCTGGTACGCCGGGTCGGTGCTCGCGTACGGGGTCGGGTACCTCTTCCTCCGGCTCGGCGGGAACGGGAGCTGGCGGTGGCTGCTGGCGAGTTCGGCGGTGCTCTGCCTGTTCTTCCTGGTGGTGCGGCGCGGGTCGCCGGAGTCGCCGCTCTGGCTGGCGCAGCACGGGCGGGAGCGCGAGGCGGTCGCGTTGGTGCGGCGCCACCTGGGGCGTGAGGTGAGTGCGGCGGAGCTGCGCGACGGGCCGGCCGAGGGCGGGGAGCGGCTGGACGCGGGGTCGTTGCGGGTGTTGTTCAGCCCGGCCTACCGGAGGCGGACGCTCTTCTGCGGGCTCTTCTTCCTCTGCCAGGTGGCGCCGTTGTTCGCGATGCTGACCTTCGGGCCGGCCATCCTGGGGTCCTTCGGGATGCCGGGTGGCACGGTGATGGACACCCTGGGCACCGGCCTGATCAGCCTGGTCTTCCTGCTCGGCTGCTACCCGGCGCTGCGGGCGATCGACCGGCACGGCCGCCGGCCGACGATCATCTGGTCGTTCGCGCTGATGATCGTGCCGCTGGTCCTCCTCGGCCTCTGGCCGACGGCGCCGGCGTTGCTGGCGCTCGGCGCGCTCTGCGCGTACGCGTTCCTGTGCGGCGGGCCGAACGTGCTCGACTGGACCTACCCGAACGAGCTCTTCCCGACCTCGGTGCGGGCCACCGCCGTCGGGTTCGCCACCTCGGTGAGCCGGATCGGGGCGGCGGTCGGGACCTACCTGCTGCCGGTGGCGCTGACGGGAGTGGGCATCGGCCCGACGATGCTGCTGGCGGCCGGCCTGACCGCGGTCGGACTGCTGGTCAGCTGGCGGTGGGCGGAGGAGACCAGGGGGATCGGGCTGCGGGAGGCGGCCGAGGCCACGGCACACCCTGGCGGACCGCGGTCGCAGCCGCCGCAGCCGCCACAGCCCGAGCAGCCCGGGCAGCCGGCCCGGGACGGGTTGGCGCTCAGCGGACGACGAGGGTGACCTGCCAGCTGTGCCCGGTGCCGTCCTGGCTGCTGAGCCGGACCGTGCCGGTGGCCTTGGCCGCGAAGAGGCCCGGGGTCACGCCGATGGGCGCGGTGAGCATGCTGGTCGGCGCCGCCGCCAGGACGGCCGGGCCGGAACTGGTGACCGGCGCCCAGTGGCCCTGGCTCGCGGTCAGGAAGACCGTGAGCTGGTCGCCGACGGCCAGGCAGTAGCTGCCGGACTCCGCCTCGGTGAGGCTGCCGGCGGTGTGCGGCAGCACGGCGTCCGGGAGTTGGCGACAGGCGGCGGTCGGGGCAGCGGCAGCGGGGGCCGCAGCGGCCGCGGCCGGCTTCGCCGACCGGGCGGCGCACCCGGCGGTGAGGGCGGCGAGGGCGGCGAGGGCGGTGCGGGTGACGACCGCAGCGGGCAGCGCGGCGCGGGTCCGGCGGGGCATGGAGCGGCTCCAGGTCTGGCGGTCGGTGACGGCGGCCCGCCGCCCCCGGGGTGGGGACGGCGGACCGCTGGTGCGTCAGTGCGTCGTCAGGCGCCTCAGGACTGGTTGCTCGCGCTGGTGTAGGAGGTCACGCAGCCACCCGCGTTGTTGTTGAAGTTGTTGCTCCACAGGGACTGGACAGCGTAGTTGGTGCCGTTGAGGCTGATGATCGAGGACGCTCCCTGGCCGCTGGAGACCCAGGCGCACTTGTCGCCGGTCTCGGAGCCCGAGGAGTCGGTCCAACCGCTGGACGGCGCCGGGTCGGTGAGGGTCTCCGCGTACTCGTGGCCGCCGACGATGGTGACGCCCTCGCTGGCGCCGTTCACGCCACTGCTGCCGGTGGCCACGAAGTTGGCGCCGCAGCCGGATCCGGCGTCGGCGACGTACGGCATGTTGGTGTACGGCAGGTCGGCGCCGTTGACGGTGGTGTGGTCGTGCCAGGCGCAGTACGAGGTCTTGAAGCCCTGCGGCACGACGCCGTGCGGCGCGTCCACGATGATCTGCACGTTGTCGCCGGAGACGCCGAAGTGGGCGGCGGCGCGCTGGGCTTCGGCGGCTATCGCCGCGCTGCCGGGCTTGCCCGGGGCCTTGACGCCGCTGTCCAGCCAGGTGCCGGCGACCGGGTTGGCCGCCGGGTGGCCGACGTGGGTGCCGGCGGTGCCGCAGTCGGTGGTGCCGGTGGCGACGCCCTGGCAGTACTGGGTCTGCGAGTTCGACCAGGTGTCGCCGCTGCCGTAGGCGTGCTGGAAGAACGACAGCTGCAGCGGTGCCTCACCCGCCGGGTCGTTGGTGATGGAGCCACTGCCCCACTGGGAGCCCCAGTAGACGATGTAGACGGTGGGGCTGGTCACCACGTTGCCGCCGCCGTAGGCGAGCGGGTTGCCGCTGGTGGTGGCGGTGCCGGCGTGGGTGGTCATGTGGTGGGCGGCGAACGTCGCGGTGTCCGGGGCGGCGGCGCCGGCCGAGCCGGCGGTGAACAGACCGGCGGAGGCGAGGGCGACGGCGGCGACGGTGGCCAGGCCGGCCCGCTGGAACGTGGCGATTCGCATGGTGGGGGAGCCCTTCGAGTCGGGTGTTCGACGGGTTGTGCGCGTTCGGGCACGCCGAGCCTGCGCCGGGGTGGGGCGCCGAGGGTGGTGCTGGTGCTCGTGCCGCGGCCACCGGGGTAGGGGCCGGTCCGAAACCTCGCACGGGTGAACTCACCGCAGAGCCGGGATGGTTGGGGGAGCCCGGGCCTTCGGTGGCTGGGAGCGTAACCATGCTGAACGGGGCAGGTCAACGGTTTGCACCGACCGGGGAGTGCAGAGCGGATCCAGGCCCGCTGGGGCCGCCCCGCGCGGGAGGCGGGGCGGCGGGCGTGAGCGGCGGTCGGGAACGGAGGTCAGGAACGGCGGTCAGGGGGCGCTGGGCTCGGGGGAGGACGAACCGCTGGGCGCAGCCGAGGAGTCGGCGCTGGGCGAACCGGAGGGCGAGCCGCCGGACGAACCGTCGGGCGACCCGCTGGGCCCGGGCGAAGCCGCGGTCGGCGCCCCGGCCAGCTCGGCCGCATCCGCGATCTGCTGCGTGCCCCAGTCGGAGAAGTCCGCGCTGAACGTCCCGCTGTCCACCGGCGCCCGGAAGCGCAGCAGGTGTCCGGCGTCGTCGAGCCAGAACTCCGGGGCCGCCGCGACGTTCGCGGCCGGCGCCTGCTGGCCGCTGCGCTGCCCGGGGCCGCGGAAGACGTCGACGGGTGTGCCGGCCACCTTGTCGCGGCGCAGCCAGCGGGCACCGTCGGCGGCCAGCAGCATCGGGTTGTCCGGCCGGTCCGAGGGGATCTCCAGCAGCGAGCGGATCGCCCGGTCGAAGACCAGCTTGGCCGGGTCGAGTTGGCGCTGCTGCCAGCCGGCCTGCTGCTGGGGGATCTGCTGCTGGGGGACCTGCGGGACCTGGGCGTCGAGGTCCCGCAGCGCCACCGTCTGCTGGTTCCAGACGATCGTGAAGTGGCCGACGGAGCGCGCCGCCTTGCTGGTCAGGGTCGCCTCGGCCGCCTTGCCCTTCCAGTCCAGCACCCCGGTGAGCTCCCCCTGGAAGCCGGCTCCGACGGACAGCAGGGCCGAGAACTTCGCGCCGCCGGCCACCCCGCTGGCGAAGCGCACGGTGGACAGGCGCTCGGCCTCGTCCCCGGAGACGGGGTGGGGCCCGGTCTTCGCGGAGCAGGAGACGGTCGCGGCGAGCAGGGCCAGCAGGGCGGCGGCGCGGGCGGCCCGGCGGCCCGTCGCCCTCGCCGTCCTCGTGGTCGTCACCGGGTTCGTCACTTCGGTCGTCACTGGGGGATCACCGCCGGGTCGGAGGGGAGCGGAGCGCTCGAGGGGTCGGCGAGGACCGGTGACGGGCTCTGCGGCAACGCGGAGCCGCCGAAGTCCGCCGGCTCCTCGGGCTGCGGCCCCGGCGCCGGGACGTCGTGGAAGGACACCCCGGGCGGGGCGGGCGCCTGGGGGAGTTGGCCGCCGGCGGCCAGCGGGCACGCCGCGGACAGCGCGTCCGCCGGCAGGCTGGTGCCCGCCCGGTTGCCCGCGAGGCAGTTGCCGGTGGCGCCGGCCTTGGGGTCCCCGGTGAAGGCCAGGTCGACGCCGTTGCCGGTGACGGCGTTGCCGGTGGGCCGGTTGTCGAGCGGGGCGAAGCCGTTGGCCGTGGCGATCTCGATGCCGGCGGTCGGGTTGCCCGTCACCAGGTTGTCCGTCACCACGTCAGCGACGCCGCCGCCGATGCCGATCCCGATGCCGAACGCGCCGTCGGCCTGCTCGGGCGTGCCGGGGTCGGCGTTGGCGGCCACCACGTTGCCGGCGAAGACGGCCCCGTGCTGCGGGGCGAGGGCCTCCAGGGTGTCGGAGCCGAGGGTCACCCCCACCCGGTTGGCGGCGAACCGGTTGCCGACCACCTGGAGGCCGGCCGAGGAGTTGGTGAACTCGGCGCCGACCGCGTTGTGTTCGGTGAGGTTGCCGCGCACCAGGGTGTTGCACGGGTCGCACTGGCCCACGTAGATGCCGGAGTCGGCGTGTCCGGAGGCGTAGGACCGCTCGATCAGCCCGTCGCGCGCGTCGAACGCGTAGATCCCGTAGAGGCCGTTGTCGTAGGCGGTGACGTAGGAGGCGCGGAAGCCCGGGAGGGCCGGGAACTTCGTGGTGTCCAGCGCCTGGTACTCGCCGCTGCTGCCGCCCTGGCCCTGGAACTTCGGGTCGGTGACCCCGGTGAACAGCACCCCGTTGAACAGGTTGTTCCGGACGGTGAGGTTCTCCACCACCGACCCCGCGCCGGTGACCACGATCCCGTCGCCGCGCTTGAACTCGCCGTCCACCACCACCGTGTTGCGGTCGGTGCCGCGCAGCACGACCCGCGGCCGGGTGATCCGCACGCTCTCGCGGTAGACGCCGGGCGAGACCAGCACCTCGTCGTCCGGCCGGGCCCGGTCGACGGCCTTCTGGATGGACGGCACGTCCTGCGGCACCCGGATGACGGCGTGCGGGGTCGAGGCCGCGGACTGACCGGGGACGCAGCCGCTCGCGCCACCGGCCAGCAGCAGGAGGGCGGTCAGGGGGAGCGCCGCCCGTTTCCGGGAGCGTCCCGGCCGGCCGGACGAAACAACTGGCGTGTCGGACATGTCGCTAGATATACCAGTTCGTCAGGTCAGGCCCCGGCAGGCGCAAGCAGCCGCAGCACGCCGCTCCGAATCCACTGATGGTGCATCAACTCAGCTGATTTACAGGTTTGTTGATGGTCTCGCCACGGAGGGTGTGGCGGCCGCCGGGAAGAGCGCGTGACCCAGCGGTGCGCCGGCAGGTGCGGCGGGTGGGACGTAGAGCACGGCCGAGGCGCGGTGTTCGACGAACGGCGTGAGGGCGTCATGGGCGGCCAGGCGCTGCTGGACCCGGACGAAGAGAGCCGGGTCCTTCATGAAGGCGCAGAACAGCAGGCCCTGGTCGTCCGGGCCGTCCGTGTACGTGTAACCCCGGCGCAGCATCCGGGCGCCGCCGTCCAGGCGGGGGTTGGAGAGGCGGATGTGCGCGGCGGCGGGGATCACGTATCGGCCGTCGGGGGTCTTGGCGTAGAGGTCGGGGTCGTCGTGCTCCCCGGTGCCGCCGAGCGGGCTGCCGTCGTCGCGGCGGCGTCCGATGACGGCCTCCTGTCGGTCGACGGACAGGGCGCCGAACGCGTCGGTCTGCATGGCGATGCGGCGGTAGACCAGGAAGGTCCCGCCGGCGCAGGGGCCGTCCGGCAGCCAGATCCACCGGTCCTCGTCGGTCCCGGCGGGGTTGGCGGTGCCGTCCTTGAAGCCGAACAGGTTGCGCGGGGTCTCGCCGGGCGGGGTGGGCGGCAGGTGCCCGGCCTGGCGCCAGCGCGGGGTCAGCAGGTCGCCGGCCCGGCGGTCGAGCCGGTCCGCGGTCGCACCGAGGCTCGCCGCCTGGTCGCCGGTGAGTTGCAGCAGCAGGTCGGCGCCACTGCGCGCCGGGTCCAGCCGGTCGCCGGGCAGTGGCGGGAGGTCGGCGAACGCCGTGGGGGCGGTGAGCGGGATCCGTCCGGACAGGGCCGGGCCGATGCCGAGGGTGGCGGTCAGGGGGGTGGCGGCGAGGGTATCCGTCCAGTCGGCGAGCAGCGTGTGCAGCGCGGCGGCGCCCGGAGCTCCCATCGGGCCGGTGAAGTCGTAGGCCAGCAGCAGGAGTTGCGGGCGCTGTGGGGTGTCGATGCCGGGCTGGCGGAGCGCCGGGCCGACGCTGGGCGGGGTGGCCTCGTACTGGATCGGGGGCCGGGTACGGCCCGTGCTCCACAGGGCCGCGGCGACGGCGGTGGCGGCCGAGCCGCTCAGCAGCAGGCGCCGGGGCAGGGAGGGCCGGTGGGGCTGGGACGGGTCCATGGGGGCGATTGAACCCCGGGCCGGTGGGCGGATCGAGTCGCCCCGGGGATTCCGCCCCTTGTGGGTTACCCGTAACTGGGCCAACCGGGCCTGTAGGCAAGAACTCTGACGATATGACGGACGGTGGGCGAGCCCCGGTGCCACCGGTGCGAGTCCAGGAATGGCCCGACAGTCCGAAAGTACGACAATCCGATGAAGCTATGAGCAGCATTCCATGTGTGGAGGTTCGGCGTTCATCGTGAAGGCCTGGCATTCTCCGGATGGAGTAGCGGTGCATACGAACGAACCCGGGAAATCGGCACATTCCTGTGGGTCGCTCGGTCGGTTGGTCCTGACATCCGGCCGTGGCTCAGCCGGATGTCAGGACCAACTGCGCCTCTGTGCACGTCTGGAGGGCTGATCGGCTCGCCCGCTACCGCCATCTGCACGTTTTGCTGAGCCGACCGGGTGGAGGGGTGCACGACACGTCGGTTGACGACAGAGTAAAGGCGATGTTAAGGGCTACGAATATGGCGGTCGCAACCTGTATCGGGCTGAGGTGCTGCTTTGCCAGAAATTGCGACTCGTGAGGGCGCGGCTCCAAGCGTTTTGATGCCGTGACATTCGATTCCGTGACAAGGCGTCGCGAAACTAGGCGTCGCGAAAGGGACTCCGTATGCAGAGGTGGACCGTGCCGACACGGGGGTCGCTATCCCCACGTCGAGTCGCACTGGGGACGGCACTGATCGTCCTGGCAAGTTGTTCCGCAGTCGGTATGGCGAGCGCCGCTCCGGTGAACATCGGGGTCAACGCCCAGGTGACGGCGGACGGGTCCGGTGAGTTCACCGCGACGGACGGGCCTGGCCTGGACAGCGGGCCGCACAACGGCATCGTCCGGACCAACGACTCGATCAGCTACCAGATCGAGTTCCAGGCGCAGCAGGGGACGGCCAACAACCCGACCTTCACCGTGCAGGCCCCGCCCAACACGGCGTGGAGCGCCCTGCCGCAGAAGTGCACCGGCGCCGGATCGGGCATCAGCAACACCGGGCTGCTCACCTGCGTGCTGCCCGACATGACCTCGCAGACCGAGCAGGTCCCGGTGGTCCTGAACGTGCTGGGCACCGCGAAGAACGGTGACCAGATCGCGATCACGGTCAACGGCACCGCGGACAACGCCGCCCAGCAGGCCAGCAACACCTCGGCGAACTCCACGGTCAGCGCGCTGCCCAAGTACAACCTGATCAAGAGCGGCAAGTACAGCTTCGGGGACACCACCGTGGCCGGGCCCAACGGTGGGCAGGGCACCCTGCTCACCATGCCCATCGTGGTGGAGGGTCGGACCATCGACCCGGCTCGCACCGACTGGAGCCCGCTCGGCCAAGAGGCGCTCGTCTCGCCGATGACGTTCACCGACGACCTGTCGAAGCTGCTGAACGGCGACCCGACCGCCGGGGCCCTGCTCTACAACTGGAACCCGGCGAAGCCCGCCTGCGGCGCCAACGACGGGACGATCCCCAACGCCCCGTACGGCCAGAGCGGCCTCGGTACGGCCGCCAACACCACCGCCAACAGCGGCACCTTCAACTGCTCCCAGAGCGCGGCCGGCCAGAACATCGCGGTCTCCATCGCCGGCACCACCACCACGCCCCAGGTCTACCCGACCCAGGGCGCGGACGGCACTGGTCTGCCGACCAACTCGGGCGTGGTCAGCTCCGGCTACCTGCGGATCTGGATCCCGCAGAGCGAGATCGACGCGACCAACGCGAAGTACGGCGGCAGCGCGCTGCTGACCGACACGTACACCGACTTCGCGCCGACCTCGATCAGCGGCCAGCAGAACTACGGCGCCGGCGGTCACGAGCCGACCGACGACAACTCGCAGTCGGCCGGCATCAACGGTACGGGCGCCTTCGGCAAGGAGTACGAGAGCGTCGCCGGCGGCCCGCCCGGGACCGCGCCGGTGAAGAAGTTCAACAACGCGCTCGTCACGCCCGGCACCCAGGTGCGTTCGCACATCTTCGTCAACACCTTCAACTCGACGGACGAGCCCAACTTCATCGCCTGCGACACCTTCGGTGACGGCAACCAGACGATCAGCAAGGCTCCGGCGAGCAACGGTCTGGCTGCGACCGGCCAGTACGCGACGGCCACCCCGGCGTCGCCGCCGGTGACCATCGAGTACGCCGCCTACCGGGCACCGGTGGCGCAGGCCGGCACCCTGGCGGCCAGGCTGGACCCGATCGGCACCGAGTCGATGCGCATGGAGACCTGCAACGACACCGACGGCCCCTGGTTCTCCAGCCCGGAGCAGGTGCCCGGCGGTGTGGCCGCGGTCGGCAAGGTCCGGTTCAAGACCGACATGCCCCCCGGCGGTGGCCGGGACTTCTACACCTTCCTGACGGTCAATCCCTCAGGCCTGAGCAAGGGCCAGATCGTCCGGAACGAGGCCATGTACTCCCTGGCCGACAACACCGAGGCCAACCCCGACTGGCAGAACGACATCAAGTCGACCTACGCCCCGCCGCTGAACGGCGTGATCGACCCGAACGCGAACTACGCCAGCGGTGCACTGGGTGACCACCTGATCATCAGCCCGGTCCTCGCCCGCATCAGCAAGAAGACCGTCGACCCGGGCACCGATGCCGGGAGCACGCCCGACCAGCAGCGCCAGGTCCTGAACGGCCAGACGTTCACCTTCGGGCTTTACCCGTCGCTCCAGTCCAACGCGACGAGCTCCAACCCGCAGGACCTGACGATCGTCGACACCCTGCCGGCCGGCTTCAACTACGTGGCGGGCAGCGCGTCGGTCCAGGAACAGTCGGTGGTCAAGAACGGCGACGGCACCACCACCGTGACCTGGGTGCTTCCCGCCCAGCAGGTCGGGTCCGCGATCGCGCCGATCACCTACAAGGTGGCGACGGACCAGAACGCGGCCGCGGGCAGCTACAACAACCAGGTCGTGATCTCCGCTCCGGACGACCTCAGCGACCCGAGCCAGCGCACGGCCAACCGTGCCCTGACGATCGTGGCCGGGACCGGTGTCAACGTCTCGAAGTCCACGAACACCCCGCAGGTGCCGGTCAACACGGACCTGCCTTGGACGCTGACCTACAACAACCCGCAGACCCTGCCGATCAACGGCCTGGACATCATCGACGAGCTCCCCTGGAACGGCGACGGCCGCACCCCGGCCACGAAGTTCAACGGGACCTTGGCCTTCAAGTCGCTGCAGCCGGTGCCGGCCGACTCCTCGGTGACCCTCAAGTTCACCTCGGCGGCCCACGGCACCATCAAGACCGACCCGGCCGATCCGTCCAACAAGGCCGGTGGCAGCACCACCTGGTGCACGCAGGCCCAGTTCGGTACGGCGGGGTGCCCCGCGGACAACACCGCGGTCACCGCCGTGATGGTGAGCGATCCGCGGACGCTGGCCCCGGGCCAGGCGCAGCAGCTCGCCCTGGTGCTGACCCCGAGCGGCAACGCCGGCGGGGACGTCTACACCAACCGGTTCGACCTGCACGCCCGTGAGCTGGTGTTCGACGTCATCTCCAACGACGTGCCGATCACGGTGGTCGACCAGAACACCCCGACGCCGACCCCGACTCCGACGCCGACTCCCACGCCGACGCCGACTCCCACGCCGACTCCCACGCCGACGCCGACTCCCACGCCGACGCCGACGCCGACGCCGACGCCGACACCTACGCCGACGCCGACACCTACGCCGACGCCGACTCCCACGCCGACGCCGACCCCGACGCCGACTCCCACGCCGACGCCGACGCCGACCCCGACGCCGACTCCCACGCCGACGCCGACCCCGTGCCCGACGCCGACCCCGACTCCGACGCCGACTCCCACGCCGACGCCGACCCCGTGCCCGACGCCGACCCCGACTCCGACGCCGACTCCCACGCCGACGCCGACGCCGACCCCGACGCCGACTCCCACGCCGACACCTACGCCGACACCTACGCCGACGCCGACCCCCACCCCGACGCCGACACCTACGCCGACGCCGACTCCCACGCCGACCCCGACCCCGCCGCCCACCAAGCCGCCGAGGCCCCCGCTTCCGGACACGGGTACCGACCCCATGTGGGCCGAGCTCGCGGTCGCCAGCCTCGTCGCCGGTGCCACCCTGCTGATCGTGGCAGTGCGGCGCAGGCGCCGGACCCAGGGCTGAACGCTTGATGGCTGAGCGCTCGACCCGCTGAACCGCCGGCCCGGGGGGGGGGACCCCCCCCCCCCCCCCCCCCCCCCCCCCCCCCCCCCCCCCCCCCCCCCCCCCCCCCCCCCCCCCCCCCCCCCCCCCCCCGACCCCCCTCCAACACCACGCCTGCGCACGACGAACGAGGAACGCGATGACCCTCAGCACGGTGGCCTCCACGCCGCTCCCGCCCGGTGCCAAGTCCCGACAACCCACCCGGCCGTGGCCGGCCTCGCTGACGCTCGCGGGCACGCTCTCGGTGGCCGCGGCCGCGATGATCGTCTTCAACGAGGTGCTCCGGGCCGTGGAAGCCAGGGCCGCGGCCTGGCTGTACTCCCAGCTGATGTCCGAGACGACCGCCGCGGTGCACACCGACCTGCTGGTCAACATCGGCTACACCCGGATCGTCGGCGTCGAGGTCACCCAGGCGTGCAGCTCGGCCCTGCTGGTACCGCCCTTCCTGCTGATGGCGGCGGCCGTGCTGCTCTCCGCCCGCCGGACCGCCCGCGAGGTGCTGGGCGGGCTCGGGCTGGCGGCGGCGATCATCGTCGTCGGCAACCTGGTCCGACTGGTGCTGGTCGCCCTGGCCACGGTCCACTACGGCCGCTCCGGCTACCTGTGGTCGCACACCCTGGGCGGTTCCGTGCTGAGCATGATCACGATGATCGCCGCCCTGGCGGCCTTCCTGCGCCACGGTGTCCGCGGCGGGCGCCTGGAGCGGCGGCCCCCGAACGCCGGTACCGAAGGGGGAACCAACTGATGCGCCTGCTGGTCGCCGTCGCGCAGAGCCTGTCCCTGCTGCTGTGCAGCATCTTCTTCCTGTACGTGTTCACCCTGATCCGCGCCTACCTCGGGTGGAAGCCGCAACCGGCGGGCCGTTCCGCGGACTTCCAGTGGCACTTCCTGATCCCCTGCCGTGATGAGGAGGCGGTGATCGGCGCCACCGTCTCCAACCTGCGGGAGAAGTTCCCCGCGGCGCACCTGTGGGTGATCGACGACGACTCGGAGGACGAGACCGGCACGATCGTGGCGGCCTTCGCCCACCACGACGACCACGTCCACCTGGTGCCCCGGAAGCGACCGGAGGCCAGGACCGGCAAGGGCGACGCGCTCAACGCGGCCTACCGGGACCTGGAGGCCTGGCTGCCGGACACGGTCGATCCGCACCACGTCGTGGTCGGGGTCTTCGACGCCGACGGGAAGCCCGCCGAGGGGTGCCTGGACGCGTGTGCCGCGCCGCACCTGTTCGGCGACCCGGCCGTCGGCGCGGTCCAGATCGAGGTGCGCATCCTCAACCTGAACGAGCGTCACCTGCTGCCGGAGAAGGGGAAGGCCGCCAACCTCTTCGCGCGGACCCTGCTGCGGATGCAGGACATCGAGTTCCGGGTGCCGATCGCCGCGCTGCAACTGGTGCGCCGGCGGATCAACACGGTCGGCATGGGCGGGAACGGCCAGTTCACCAGGCTCGCCGCGCTGCGGGACATCGACGAGGGCAGCGGCATCCCCTGGCGCGGCTCGCTGCTGGAGGACTTCGAGCTCGGGCTGCACATCCTGCTCGCCGGCTGGCGCAACGAGTACACCCGGGACACCCATGTCGAGCAGGAGGGGCTCTTCAACCTGCGGCGCCTGATCACCCAGCGCACCCGCTGGGGCCAGGGCAACATGCAGTGCGCCCGGTACATGCCCGACGCCTGGGCCTCGTACCACGTGACCAACGCCGGGGTCTCGGAGATCTCCTACTACCTGATCCAGCCGTGGCTGCAGATCCTGGGGACCTTCGTCTACCCGCTGCCGCTGCTGGCTGCCGGCCTGTCCGCGCTGTTCGACCCGGAAGGCCTGTGGGCGTTCCTGATGGCCGGCGGCTGGGCCCTGTTCGCCGCCTACCTGGTCGTCGGCATCGGCCAGTTCGCCGTCTGGGCGTTCCTCTACGTGGCCGCCAACGAGCGGCGCAGCGGCTGGTGGCGCGCCGTCGGCTGGGGGCTGGCCTACACGCTCTACACCTACAAGTTCTACGTGACCTCGTGGAAGGCGATGGCCCGCCTGCTCACCGGCCGCAGCGGCTGGTCGAAGACCCGGCGCAATGCCGAGGTCGTCATCGACGGACCGATCGCCAAGGAAGCCTGACCAGGTCCCGCCGCACAAGGATCGGATACGCACGGAACGTTGACGGCCAGCCCGGGTCGAACTCGGGCTGGCGCTTTCGCGCGTTTCGCCCGGACGGTGGTCCGGAAAATGCGCGTTTCCGCCGAACGGCCGCTGATTTCCGCATGGTTGCGGCATACCGGTGAATCCGTCCGTGTGGCGCGGCCATAAAGACGACATCAAGAGTCGGTCCGGCTGTCGAATGTCCTCGTGCACTGGTCGCTTCGTCTGCCTGTGGACGAGTGCTGACATTCGGTGTCACTTAGTCCACACGAGCCTCGGAGGACATGTCGTGCGTTTCGCTACGTACCGATCAAGATCCCTTCGCTGGCGGCGCGCGGTAACCGGTCTCACGGTCATCTGCTGCCCCATCCTGGGAGCCGCATCCGTGTTGCTGGCCGCGCCTGCCGTCCTGCACCAGACAGTCGAGTCGCTCTCGCCGGCGCTCTTCCGTCCCGTCGGCGACACCGCCGCGGGCCGGTTCGAGTTCCAGCGGGACGCCGCCCACCCCACGACGCTCCGGCTGGTCGAGGCGGGCATGGTGACCATGCTCCCCGCCGACACCACCGGGCCCGGCATCGCTTCGACGACCACCGACAGCAACGCCGACTCCAGCGGGCGGGTGCAGATCCAGACCGGCCCGCCCGGCCACAACGACCACTCGTTCGACATCGGGATCGTCCCGTCGCCGGCCTTCCCGTTCCTCGGGGACAGCCCGCTGGGGACCTTCGCCGGTTCCCTGGCCGTCGCCGCGGTGGGTGCCGGACTGGCGCTGCGGCGCCGGCCCGGCGGGGTCCTGCCCGTGCGACCCGTGAGGTGCCCGCAGTGACCACCGCCGAGCGCAGCCTCGGACGCCTAGTAGACGTTGGGAGATCAACGCAGTGAGCAACACCCGTAAGGCCAGGTACCGGGCTCGGGCCGCCACCCTGGTCCTCCTGCTCTCCAGTACCGGCGGCCTGCTGCTCCCCACGGCGTCCGCCGCGCCGGGCGACGGCACGATCACCGTCACGGTCATCCACGACTGGGACTCCAGCGGGATGGACCGGGGGAACCGGACGGACCAGCCCGGCGTGGCCGGGATGACCATCACGGTCACCGACGACACCAACACCAAGGTCACCGGCACCACCGACGCCAACGGCGTCGCGACCTTCAACGCCGCCGCCCTGGGCGCGCTGACCACCGGCAAGTACCGGGTGGAGATGCTCCAGCCCCCGGCGCCCTACTGGTACGGGCCGGCCTACGGCCCGCGCCAGCTGCCGGTGCCCCAGACGGGCGTCGACCCGACCGCCAACACGGCCGGCACCCCGCTGTCGACCTCGGTGGAGTTCGTCAACGTCGCCGGCGGTCAGAACGCCAGCGTCACGATGGGCGTGGTCGACCTCGTCAATGACGGTGCCGGGAAGCAGCTGCCCGCCACGCGGGTGGCCTCGCCGGTCTACCTCGCCGCGGTGGCCAACAGCTCCGGTGGGGTGGACCCGACCACGGCGGCGATGATCGACTGGAACGTGAGCACCTTCGGCAACGAGACGAGCCCGAA
The DNA here is from genome assembly GCF_050325825.1 of Kitasatospora sp. LaBMicrA B282. Classification (NCBI taxonomy): domain Bacteria; kingdom Bacillati; phylum Actinomycetota; class Actinomycetes; order Kitasatosporales; family Streptomycetaceae; genus Kitasatospora; species Kitasatospora sp. LaBMicrA B282. Next base: position 3,474 of record NZ_JBNQTI010000128.1, on the reverse strand, counting down.
CGTGATCGCCACGGTGCCCCAGATCGGCGCGGTCTGGGGCATGGAGTGGAACGACGCCAAGAAGATGTACATCTCGAGCGCGTTCCTGCGCCGCTCGACGTACTACGGACCGGGCGGCTCCGGCGCCATCTACGCGACCGACCCGGTGAGCAAGCAGTCCTTCCAGATCGCGAACGTGCCGAACGCCGGCTCCACGGCGCACCGGCCTCCGGTGGCCGGCGACGACCAGTTCCCCTACTACCGCGACGCGATGGCGGTCTGGAACCGGACGAGCAAGGAGGCCATCGGCGACCTCGAACTCTCCGCGGACAACAAGACCCTGTACGCGGTGAACCTCAACACCAAGGAACTGGACTCGATCGACGTCTCCGGGGTGCCGACCGGTCCGTTCACCGGGGCGCCGCCCGCGTTCACCCCGGTCACGCCCACCACGACGACCGCCATCCCGAACCAGTGCCCCACTGCCAGCGACTGGCGGCCCTGGGGACTCGGGGTCTACCAGGGCAAGGTCTACGTCGGCGGCGTCTGCACCGCCGAGTCGATGAACACCAGCACCAAGAGCACTCCGCCGAGCGATGCCTCGCGGGCCGCCCTGATGGCCTACGTGCTCCGCTACGACCCGGCGACCGGGCAGTTCGACTCCGCCCCGGTCTTCAGCCAGTCGCTGAACTTCCCGCGCTCCCAGGCCGGCTTCCTGATCGGCTCGGGGACCATCACCAATGTCCGCTGGAACCCCTGGCTCCCCGACGGGAACAACCAGTGGTACGCCGCGGGCGGCTACAGCGTCTACCCGCAGCCGATCCTGTCCGACATCGAGTTCGACAACTCCGGCAACATGATCCTCGCCTTCCGTGACCGCTTCGGCGACCAGGTCGGCTACCACGACTACGGCCCGATCGACCAGGGGTACGGTCAGCGGCGCGACGCCGGCGGCACCGCCGGTGACCTGCGCAAGGTCTGCCTGGTCAACGGCAGCTACGTGTGGGACGACGGCTCCAACCCGGCCTGCCCGGGCACCGTCGACACCGCGCCGACGGGGTACGAGCAGGGCCGCAACGGGTACAAGAGCCCCACCAACCCCGGCACCGACGGCTTCTTCAGCACCACCGGCGTCACCTGGCACTCCCTGATCCCGACCGGGGGCATGGCGTTCGACAAGGTGACCAACCGGGTCATCACCACGGGCATCGACCCCATCGACAACACCTACACGAACGGTGCCCGCTGGTTCGACTACCTCACCGGCAAGTCCGGCAACGGCTCGCTCCGGGAGTCCTACCAGCCCTTCCCCAGCTCGACCTGGTGGAACACCAGCTTCGGCAAGGCCAACGGCATGGGCGACCTGGCGCTGATGCAGACCACGACGCCGGGCACGCCGCTGCCACTGCAGATCGGTGACCGGGTCTGGTTCGACACCAACAAGGACGGCATCCAGCAGCCGTCCGAGCCGGCGCTGGGCCACGTCCACCTGATCCTGTGGGACGGCCGGGGCAAGACCATGCTCGCCGACACCTACACCAACGCCCAGGGCCAGTGGAACTTCTGGGTTCAGCCTAACACCAAGTACCGGCTCACCATGGCGATGAACCCCGACGACGGCTGGACCGGTCTGCCCGCCGGCGTCGACAAGTCCACCCTGGTCTTCACCCAGCAGTTCTCGGTGGTCGCCAAGCCGCCGAACCCGCGGGCGGCCGAGGCCAACCCGGCGGACACCAAGACGGTGGAGTTCACCACCCCGGCCACGGCGAACGGCATGATCACCGCGGATCAGCTGCGCAACCTGGTCGACAAGGACGGCCACTGACCGCGATCGCCGCGGTCGGCCGAGGAGAAGGGAGGCGCCTACTGCGTTCCATCTGACACCTGAGCAAGGTGAGACACCATCCGCCACGGGCGGGACCCCCCAGTGAATCGGGGAGGTCCCGCCCGTGGCGGTTGTGGCCCGGTTCGGTCCCAACACCCGGGCTACGAGCAGGAAATGGCGGTCGGAAAAACCTGAAGAATCGACCTTCCGGGCGGTCATGAGCGTGCGAAAACGCGCCTCGACTTCTGACGCAGGGTGACGCGTGATCTGCTGTTCCCGAGCGCCGAGCAATCGTCGGCGCGGTTTCGCCATCGCTGAATTTCCCCCACCCAAGGCCTTGTCCTGTGCCGGAAATCCGTGAAAGCAGGTGGAGCATGTCGAACACGACATGCGCGAGTCCGCAGGAATCGCTCGCCAACAGCTCCTTCGATGGATCCATCGCCTTCGTCCTGGGCACCCGCCCGGAGATCGTCAAACTGGCCCCGGTGGCCAGCCAGTTCCCGGACACCGCCCGGGTCGCCTACACCGGTCAGCACTACGACGCGGCGCTGTCCGACATCTTCTTCGCCGAATGCGGACTGCGCCTGCCCGACGCCCGGTTGGAGGTCGGCGGCCGCTCCCGCGGTGCGCAGATCGGTTGCGCCACCGACGCCCTGGACCGGCTCTTCGCCCGCCAACGGCCCGCCGCGGTGGTGGTCCAGGGCGACACCAACGCCACGCTGGCCGGCGCCCTGGCGGCCAACGCGCACGGCATCCCGCTGGTGCACGTCGAGGCCGGGCTGCGCAGCCACGACCGCGCGATGCCCGAGGAGCACAACCGGGTGATGGTCGACCACCTGGCCGACCTGCTCTGCGCCGCGACGCCCGGCAACGTGGCCAACCTGCTGGCCGAGAACATCGACGCCGCCCGGATCGTGCAGACCGGCAACACCGTGGTGGAGGCCGTGCACCGCCACCTGCCCGCCCCGGAGCGGCGCACCAAGCTGCTGGCCGACCTCGGCGTGGAGAGCGGCCGCTTCGTGCTGACCACCGTGCACCGGCCGGAGAACACCGACGACGCCGCCGTACTGGGCACGGTGCTCGGCGAGTTGGCCAGGATCGCCGACGCCGGCTGGCCGGTGCTGTTCCCGATGCACCCGCGCTGCCGTGCCGCCGCCACCCGGGCCGGTCACGGTGGGCTGCTGGCCCGGCTGCTGGTCACCGACCCGATCGGCTACGGCGACTTCCTGGCGCTTGCGGCCGAGGCCGCGCTGATCGTCTCCGACTCCGGCGGCGTGCAGGAGGAGGTGACCGTGCTGGGCCGGCCGCTGGTGGTGGTCCGGAACTCCACCGAACGGCCGGAGTCCCTCGCGCACTTCGCCGCCCTGGTGGACCCGGGACCGGAGATCGGCCGCACCGCCCGGGCGCTGCTCGCCGACGTCCCGGCGATCCGGCGCCAACTGGCGGGCCGTCCCTCGCCGTTCGGCACCAGCCAGGCCGGCGCGCTGATCGCGGCCGCCACCCGGGCGCTGCTCACCGACCGGACCTGACCCGCTCATGGGTAGGACCTAGGGCCTGTCTTCAAACCCCCGTCTGCGCGGCGACGCCGGGGCACGCACCTCGACGGCTTCTCGTCAGTCGCCGATGCTCCGCATGGACTCCCTCCTCGGCGCCGCCGATGCACGCACCCC
>NZ_JBNQTI010000127.1:0-27202 GCF_050325825.1 Kitasatospora sp. LaBMicrA B282 | reverse complement strand
CGCCGGCGGGCACGGCGGGGGCCGCGGTGCGGGTGCCGGCGCCGGTACCGGTGCCTGGGGCGGCGGCTTCGGGCGCAGCGCGGGCGGCGGGAACGCCGCGGCGCTGGCGGCGGCCTTCGGGGCCGGCGGCTTCGGCCAGTCCGGCACCACCCTGACCAAGGCCCAGCAGCAGATCCTCGACTACACCGAGGCCCACGACGGCGGCGCCCGCTACACCTTCGCCACCACCAACTGGTCGGCCTCCTCGCCCTACATCCTGGCCACCGGCAAGGAGGTGCTGCCGATGGGCGGCTTCACCGGCAAGGTGCCCTCGCCGACCCTGCCGCAGTTCCAGGCCCTGGTGGAGAGCGGGCAGTTGAGGTTCGTCCTGCTCGGCTCCGCCGGTGCGCTCGGTGGCGGCGGTGGCGGCGGTGGCGGCGGTGGCGGCGGCTTCGGCGGCCGGGGTGGCGCCCAGTCCGGCCCGACCACCGCGGTGGTGGACTGGGTGCGCAGCCACTGCGACCCGGTCGCGCCGAGCGACTACGGGCAGTCGGTGGACAGCGCGAACCTCCAGCTGCTGTACAGCTGCCAGGCCTGAGACGGAAAACGGAGCGCCCGCGGACCCCTCGGTCCGCGGGCGCTCCGGTGTCCGGTCAAGGCATCCGGTCAGGGCATCCGGTCAGTCGGTCACTGCTTGAGCTCGGCGTACGCCTCCGCGCTGCTGTCGTTCAGGAACTGCCAGCAGCGCTCGGCCTCCGGGGCCTCCTTGATCGCCTCGGCGGCCCGGGCCAGCGCGGCCAGGCAGCGCAGGAAGCCACGGTTCGCCCGGTGCTCCCACGGGATCGGGCCGTGGCCCTTCCAGCCGGAGCGGCGCAGCGAGTCCAGCCCGCGGTGGTAGCCGGTGCGGGCGTAGGCGTAGGCCTCGACGTTCCGGCCCGCCGCGAGCGCGTCGTCGGAGAGCATCGCCCAGGCCAGGCAGAAGGCCGGGTAGTCGGCAGCCACCTGGGTGGGCGAGGCGGACTGCTCCGCCATCATCCGGTAGGGCTCGTCTTCCTCGGGAAGGAAGGTCGGCTCCGGGCCACCGAGAAGGTTCTTGTGAGTCTCCATGCAGGCAGTCTGCCACTGCGGGGAATCGCGCGGCACGCCCCCTCCGGGGCCCTCAGGCCTCCTGGCCGCCGCGACCGGCCGGCAGGCAGCCGCCCAGCACCGCCAGCCGTTGCCGCTCCAGGCCCGGGCGCAGCCGTCCGCCCCTGGTCAGCAGCACCAGGCCGTGCAGCGCGGCCCAGGCGGTCTCGACGAAGGTCTCCACGTCGTCCCCGTCGCGGGTCAGCGGGGCGAACACCTCGACCAGGACCGCGAAGGACCGCCGCAGTTCCTGCGGGGTCTCCCCCGTGCCGAAGGAGAGCGGGGTGCTCAGGGTGAACATCGCCTCGTAGAGCGCCGGATTGGCCCCGGCGAACGCCAGGTACGCCCGGAACACCGCGGCCGGCCGACCGGCCGGCGGGGCCGGGTGCGGCGACCGCGCCGCCTCCAGCACCGCGGCCAGTTCGCCGAAGCCCTCCAGCGCCAGGGCGTCGACGATGGCGCCCTTGTTCGCGAAGTGGCCGTAGAGGACCGGCTGGCTGTACCGGATCCGCTCGGCCAGGCGGCGGGTGGTGACCGCCTCCCAGCCCTCCGCCTCGGCCAGCTCGCGGGCCACCCGCAGGATCGTCCGGTGGCGCTCGGCCCGCTCGCGCTCTCTGCGTGGCTGTGTCCGCATGACTCGAGCCTAGCAGCGCTAGGATCTCAAGCACCGAAAATCTGTCAACGCTAGAAATCTGAGCAGAGACGGTGTTAGCGTCGACACGACAGCTAGCGCCGCTAGAAAACGCGGCGGGCTTCCACGACCACGTGCTCCAGGGGGATCACCATGACGTCCGCATCGCTCCGCCGCCCGACCACCACGCTCACCGTGGTGCTGGCCGGCTTCATCGTCTTCGTCGGCGTCCGCTTCCTGGTCGACCCGCAGGGCGCGGCCGCCGGGTTCGGGATCAACGGGCCGCACGGCGCCGGCAGCGGCTACTACGACATCAAGGGCGTCCGGGACATCACCTCGGGCCTGGTGGTGCTGGCCCTGCTGGCCGCCGGCCAGCGCCGGGCGCTCGGCTGGGCGCTGCTCGCCGAGGCCTTCACCCCGTTCGGCGACGCGACCATCGTGCTCACCCACGGCGGGTCACTGGCCACCGCACTCGGCATCCACGCCCTCACCGCCACCGTCGTGGCCTTCACCGGCGTCCTGCTGCTGCGCGAGACCCGACCGTCGGCGGCCGTCGGCACCCCGGGCGCCGCGGCGGTCACGGCGGTCACGGCGGTCACGGCAGTCGCCGCGGAGCCCGCGAACGCCGGGTGACCCAGCCCCGCGTGACGGCCCGACAGCAGGAGCAGCAGGAGCAGCAGGAGCAGCAGCGTCAGCGCAGCACCGGGAGCAACGCGCCCAGGTCGCTGCGCTCGCCGCTCGCGCTCACCTCGGCCGCCGCCACCGCCGCGGCCCAGTCCCGCCGCCCGGTGGCCACCCGCAGCCAGACCGGCGGCGCCATCTCGACCACGTTGGGCGGGGTCCCCCGGGTGTGCCGCGGCCCGGCCACCGCCTGCACCACGGCCAGCGGGGGAATCCGCAACTCGACAGCACCGCCCGGGTGTTGCTGGGCGAAGGCGTCGGCCAGCAGCCGCACGGCACTGGCCCGGGCGAACCGGTCGTGCGGGAAGTCGGGCAGCTCCAGGGCCGTCGCCAGGTCGTCGGCGGACAGCACGGTCACCACCAGCCGGGTCACCAGGAAGTCGGCCTCCGTCATGCTGCCGCCGGCCACCGCCACCACCCGGCGCCCCGGATCCGCCAGCACGCCGAACAGCGCGTCGACGGCCGCATCGAAGGCGGCCGCCACCTCGGCCGGCGGGCCGGCGAACCGCTCGGCGGCCAACGCCCGTGCAGCGGAGTCCGGTTGCCCACCGGGCCGGCCCACTACCGCGGCCCAGGCGGCCGGCGTCAGCATCCCCGCCGTACCCGCGGCGCCGGCCGACGGCACCACCGGCTGCGCCGCCTGCCGCGGCAGCAGCTCCAACTGCACCGCCAACTCGGCCAGCAGCTCCCGCACCCGCCACTCCCCCACCCCGGTCGGCCGCTCCAACAGGAGCCCCGCCGCCGGGTCCGCGCAGAGCCGGTGCACCGCCGCCCGCAGCGCCTCGAGCTGCCCCACGAGGCCCCGCAGCACCTTCACCGAGTCGTAGTTCCGGGCCCGCACGGCCGCCGTCTTCGCCATGCCGCCAACCTATCCGCCAGGCCCGACGATTCGCCTCGACCCAGCGCACGGCCCCCCGGCCGGCGGCCGTGAGGTGCCCGCCTCACCCGTCAGGCCGTGGGCGGATGCCGGGCAGCGCTCGCCCGGCAGGATCCGTAAGAGCGGCCCCCGCCAGAGGCCCGGCGGCACTTCGCCTCGCACGGGACCGTCGGACGGGCCCTACAGCGTCAGCGCCATCTCGTGCTCGATGCCGCCGCCCGCGAGCGGGTAGGGCGTGGTGCGGCCGGTGGGCTCGAAGCCGCGGCGGCGGTAGAAGGCGATCGCCCGCTCGTTGCGCTCGTGCACCTCCAGCACCAGGCGCTCGGCACCGCCCTCGCCGCGGGCCCAGGCCAGCACCGCGTCCAGCAGCAGGTCGGCCACCCCGGCCCGGGAGCCGCGGTGGGCCGGGTCCACCCAGACGCCGACCAGCCACCGGGTGCCCGCGTCGTCGGTGTAGGCGGCCATGGTGCCGACCCGCAGGCCGTCCTCGGTGGCCGCGATCACCTGCACCGAGCCCGGCTTCGCCGACCGCTCGGCGCGGAAGCGCCACTCGGCCTCGTCGGCCTGCTGCGCCTCGGCGTAGGTCTCCAGGCAGGCGAGCGGCGTGTCCTCGATCATCCGCAGGCGCAACTCGCGCACCTGCTCCCAGTCCTCGCCCCGCACCCGGTACACGCGGTAGTCCACGACGGCTCCTCTCCCCCGGCGGCTCCGGCCGACTTCCGTCGGCCCGGACCGACCACGCGAACGACCCGCCCCGAAGATCCGGAGCGGGTCGTTCCACATTAGCGAGCCCAGGTCACCCCGAGCCCGGCACTGTCGGCGGCTCAGCCGATCAGCGCCTCGATCACACCGGTGTGCGCCTCGGTCAGCTCCGCCAGCGAGACGGTGAACTGGCCCTGGACCTCCAGCGCCGCGCCGTCCACCACGCCGATCCGGGTGGCCGGCAGGCCGCGGGCCGAGCACATGTCGGTGAAGCGCAGCTCCTCGCTGCGCGGCACCGCGACCACCGCACGGCCGGCCGACTCCGAGAAGAGGAAGACGAACGGGTCCAGCTCCGCGGGCACGATCACCCGGGCGCCGTTGCCGCCGCGCAGGCAGCTCTCCACCAGCGCCTGGGCCAGGCCGCCGTCGGACAGGTCGTGCGCCGCGTCGATCATGCCGTCGCGCGAGGCGGCGATCAGGATCTCGGCGAGCAGCCGCTCACGCTCCAGGTCCACCTTCGGCGGCAGCCCGCCCAGGTGCCCGTGGGCCACCTGCGACCAGGCCGAACCGCCCAGCTCGTCGGCGGTATCGCCGAGCAGGTACAGGTGCTGGCCCTCCTCGGCGAAGGCGATCGGGGTGCGCCGGGTGACGTCGTCGATCACGCCGAGCACCGCGACCACCGGGGTCGGGTGGATGGCGACCTCGCCGGTCTGGTTGTACAGCGAGACGTTGCCACCGGTGACCGGGGTGCCCAGGGTCTGGCAGGCGTCGGCCAGGCCGCGGCAGGCCTCGGCGAACTGCCACATCACGTCCGGGTCCTCGGGGGAGCCGAAGTTGAGGCAGTCGGAGACCGCGAGCGGCTTGGCGCCGCCGGCCGCGACGTTGCGGTAGGCCTCGGCGAGGGCCAGCTGGGCGCCGGTGTACGGGTCCAGCTTGGTGTAGCGGCCGTTGCCGTCGGTGGCCACCGAGACGCCCAGGTTGGTCGCCTCGTCGATCCGGATCATGCCGGAGTCCTCGGGAGTGGCCAGCACGGTGTTGCCGATCACGAACCGGTCGTACTGGTCGGTGATCCACGCCTTGGAGGCCTGGTTCGGCGAACCGGCCACGGCCAGCAGGGCCGCCTTGAGCTCCTCGCCGGTGCCCGGGCGGGCCAGCCGCTCGGCGGTCGGCGCGTCGGCCTGCAGCGCGTCCTGCCAGGACGGGCGGGCGAACGGGCGCTGGTAGACCGGGCCGTCGTGCGCGACGGTGCGCGGCGGCACGTCCACCACCTGCTCGCCGTGCCAGAAGATCTCCAGCCGCTCGCCGTCGGTCACCTCACCGATCACGGTGGCGATGACGTCCCACTTCTCGCAGATCGCCAGGAAGCGCTCGACCTTCTCCGGCTCGACGATCGCGCACATCCGCTCCTGCGACTCGCTCATGAGGATCTCCTCCGGCGAGAGCGTGGCGTCGCGCAGCGGCACGGTGTCCAGCTCGATCCGCATGCCGCCGGAGCCGGCCGAGGCCAACTCCGAGGTGGCGCACGAGAGTCCGGCGCCGCCCAGGTCCTGGATGCCGAGCACCAGCTGCTCCCGGAACACCTCGAGGGTGCACTCGATCAGCAGCTTCTCCTGGAACGGGTCGCCGACCTGGACCGCCGGACGCTTGGTCGGCTTGGAGTCGTCGAAGGTCTCCGAGGCCAGCACCGAGACGCCGCCGATGCCGTCGCCGCCGGTCCGGGCCCCGTACAGGATGACCTTGTTGCCGGCGCCGGAGGCCTTGGCGAGGTGGATGTCCTCGTGCTTCATCACGCCCACGCAGAGCGCGTTGACCAGCGGGTTGCCCTGGTAGCAGGGGTCGAAGACGACCTCGCCGCCGATGTTGGGCAGGCCCAGGCAGTTGCCGTAGCCGCCGATGCCGGCCACGATCCCGGGCAGCACCCGGCGGGTGTCCGGGTGGTCGGCCGCACCGAAGCGCAGCGGGTCCATCACGGCGACCGGGCGGGCGCCCATCGCCAGGATGTCGCGCACGATGCCGCCGATGCCGGTGGCCGCGCCCTGGTAGGGCTCGATGTAGGAGGGGTGGTTGTGCGACTCCACCTTGAAGGTGACCGCGTAGCCCTGGCCGACGTCGACCACGCCCGCGTTCTCGCCGATGCCGACCAGCATCGCGTCGCTCTCGGGCGCCTTCTCACCGAACTGCTTGAGGTGCACCTTGGAGCTCTTGTAGGAGCAGTGCTCCGACCACATCACCGAGTACATCGCGAGCTCGGCACCGGTGGGGCGGCGGCCGAGGATCTCGCGGATCCGGGCGTACTCGTCCTCCTTCAGGCCGAGTTCGGCCCAGGGCTGGGCGGCGTCCGGAGTCTGCTCGGCGTTCTTGACCGTGTCGAGGGTCATCTCAGGAACTCACCAACTGCTTGAGGACGGACGTGAAGAAGCCCAGACCGTCGGTCCCGCCGGTGCCGACCAGCGGTTCGACGGCGTGCTCCGGGTGCGGCATCAGGCCGACCACGTTGCCGGCCGCGTTGGTGATCCCGGCAATATCGTTCAGCGAGCCATTGGGGTTGACGTCCACGTAGCGGAATACCACCCGCCCCTCGGACTCCAGCTCGTCGATCGTGCGCGCGTCCGCCGTGTACCGGCCGTCCATGTTCTTCAGCGGGACGGAAATCTCCTGCCCCGTCCGGTAATCCGTGGTCCAGGCGGTGCCGGCATTCTCCACCCGCAGCTTCTGGTCGCGGCAGATGAAGTGCAGGTGGTTGTTCCGCAGCATCGCGCCGGGCAGCAGGTGCGACTCGGTGAGCACCTGGAAGCCGTTGCAGATACCGAGCACCGGCATTCCGAGCCTGGCCTGCTCGATGACGGTCTCCATCACCGGCGAGAAGCGCGAGATCGCGCCGGCCCGCAGATAGTCGCCGTAGCTGAATCCGCCGGGCAGGACCACGGCGTCGACCTGGTGCAGGTCCTTGTCGCGGTGCCAGAGCGCCACCGGCTCGGCACCCGCGAGGCAGACCGCGCGCTGCGCGTCGCGGTCGTCCAGCGAGCCCGGGAAGGTGACGACGCCGATCCGGGTGGTCACACGTTCTCCTCGACCCGGACCGTGAAGTCCTCGATCACGGTGTTGGCCAGGAAGGTCTCGGCGGCCTCGCGGATCCGGGCGAGCGCGGCGTCGTCCACCGGCCCTTCCAGTTCCAGCTCGAAACGCTTGCCCTGGCGGACGTCGGCGATCCCGGTGAATCCGAGACGGGGCAGTGCGCGCTGCACCGCCTGTCCCTGGGGGTCGAGGATCTCCGGCTTGAGCATGACGTCGACTACGACGCGTGCCACTGGCACTCCCAAAGGTGTGGTGCGTGAAGGCGGGGGGACCTTCAGACTACCGGGGTTCACCGGCCGTTCGACGGCCCGGGGATCGCGACGCGCGTAGACACCCACCCCTTACGCCGCAAGGGTTCCGGGCTTCCGGGCCGCCCGTTTCCTCCCCCTTTAAAGAACTTCCCAGGAACCTCCGGGTGACCGCGCGGCGACCCGCCGAATACCGGCACTCCGGACAGATCGACCACGGATACCCGGGGGTATCCGGCCGGAAGTATCGGTACGGAGGCGAAGCGAGGTGAATATCCGGAAAAAGAATGCAAGGCCCATCGATTTCCCCGAGCCGCGGGTGCAGAATAGGGCCACCGGCGGTGGCAGGAGCTGCGCAGGCGGTGCCCCTCCGGCGCACCCGTATGCCCCTGGAGCGCCGGAGCACAGGGCCGCCGCGGCACACCGCGCCCGTCGGCCGAATTGCCGAGAGGATTGACACCCATGGCTCAGCGTGTAGTTGTCACGCTCTCCGACGACCTGGACGGCGGCGCGGCCGCGGAAACCGTCCACTTCGGCGTCGACGGGAAGTCGTACGAGATCGACCTGTCCCTGGACAACGCGGAAAAGCTGCGGGAGGCGCTCGCCCCCTTCGTCGCGGCCGGCCGCCGCCAGAGCCGCACCGGAAAGTCGTTCCGCCGCACCGCGCTCGCGCCCGACCCGGCCGCGGTGCGCGCCTGGGCCCAGTCCCGCGGCATGGAACTGCCGGCCCGCGGCCGGATCCCCAAGCACGTCTACGAAGCGTTCGCCGAGGCCAACTGACCCGGCGTGCTGCGCCCCCCTTCGCCCGGGCCGCCGGCGGCCGGGGCGGGAGGGGGTGCGGAAGTCGTGCGTGACCACTCCCGGCGATGGGGTAGAGTATTTCTCGTCGCCGCAACCGGGGAGCGCCTCGGGAGTAGCGGCCGGTGCCTCGAGCACCGTGCGGACGTGGCTCAGTTGGTAGAGCATCACCTTGCCAAGGTGAGGGTCGCGAGTTCGAATCTCGTCGTCCGCTCCAGTTCGAAAGGACCTCCTCCGGGAGGTCCTTTCGCGTTTCCCGGCCCCGCCTGCGCGCCGATCGCCGCACGCCCCTCGCGCGCCCGTGACAAATGTCACCGCCGACCCGTGGAAACGCAGCACCGACCGGTGCGCCGCCGCACTGCCGCCCGCCCCGCACCGGCACCAGGCTGGTGCCCATGACCAGGACTCCTTCCGCTCCTCCCGCCGTCGAGGCGCACGGCCTGCGCCGGCGCTACGGCAACGCCCGGGGCGACGGCTTCACGGCCGTGCGCGGGCTGGACCTCACGGTGGCCCCCGGCGAGCTGTTCGCCCTGCTGGGCACCAACGGGGCCGGCAAGACCTCCACCATGGAGCTGATCGAGGGCCTGGCCCGCCCGACCGCCGGCACCGTCCGGGTGCTCGGCCACGACCCCTACCGGGAGCGGGCCGCGATCCGCCCGCGGATCGGGATCATGCTCCAGGAGGGCGGCTTCCCCGGCGACCTGACGGTGCTGGAGACGGTCGAGGGCTGGGCCCGCAGCAGCAGTACGCCCCGGCCGGCGGCCGAGGCGCTCGAGCTGGTCGGGCTGGGCGACCGGGCCCGGGTCCGGGTGAAGCAGCTCTCCGGCGGCGAGAAGCGCCGCCTCGACCTGGCGGTGGCGCTGATCGGGCGCCCGGAGGTGCTCTTCCTGGACGAGCCGAGCACCGGGCTCGACCCGCAGGCCCGGGCCGCGGTCTGGCAGCTGGTCCGCGAGCTGCGGGCCGAGGGCACCGCGATCCTGCTCACCACGCACTACCTGGAGGAGGCCGAGGAACTGGCCGACCGGCTGGCGATCATGCACCGGGGCCGGGTGGTGACCAGCGGCACGGTCGCCGAGGTGATCGCCGAACGGCCGGCCCGGATCAGCTTCGACCTGCCCGAGCAGCCCGGCTCCCCCGCCCTGCTCCCGCTGCCCGACGCCGAGGTGGCCTTCGCCGGCCGCCGGGTCACCGTGCACACCGGAGAGCTCCAGCGCACCCTGACCGCGCTGCTCGGCTGGGCCGCCGAACAGCAGCTCGCGCTGCCCGGCCTGGACGCCCGCAGCGCCACGCTGGAGGAGGCCTTCCTGGCGATCGCCGCCGAGCCCGAGCCCGCGGGCGACGCCGAGGGCGGCAGCGAGCCCGCCACCCCCACCCCCGCCCCCACCCGCACCCGCCGCCTGATCGGAGCCCGCCGATGACCACCAGCCACCCGATCCTCCGTCAGCCGGCCGCCGCCGCGGGCGCCGTGCGCAGCCCCGGCAGCGTGCTGCGCCGCCCGCTCGGTCTGGTCCGCACCGAGCTGCTGCTGCTCCGCCGCAACCGGATGGCCCTCACCATGGCGGTGCTGATGCCGGTGGCCATGATGAGCGGCCTGCACTCGATGCTGCACGCCCAGCGGGCGCAGCTGCCCGGGGTGGACCTGAACTCCGCCCTGGTGCTCAACCTCACCGCCGTCTCGCTGCTCTTCGCCTTCTACCCCAACCTCACCTCGGCCTACGTGGCCCGGCGCAACGAACTGGTGCTGAAGCGGCTGCGCACCGGCGAGCTGACCGACACCGGCATCCTGGGCGGCACCGCGCTGCCCCCGCTGCTGCTGGTGCTGCTGCAGGTGACGCTGATCTCGGCCCTGGGGGCCGTGCTGCTGGGCGTCTCCGCCCCGGTCAACCCGGTGCTGGTGCCGCTCGGCCTGCTGCTGGCCGGCGTCCAGCTGGCCGCCCTGGCCGCGCTGACCAGCGCCGCCACCCGGACCGTGGAGACCGCCGGGCTGACCACCCTGCCGGTGGTGCTGGTCGCGATCGTCGCCTCCGGCGTGGTGGTCCCCTACCGGGTCATGCCCGGCTGGCTGGCCGACCTCGGCCGGGCGCTGCCCACCACCCCGGCGCTGCAGTTGCTGCGGATCGGCTGGCTCGGCGGCGACGGTGCGGGCGCGGCGAGCTCCTTCGCCGGCAGCTGGGCCGTCGCCCTGCCCTACCTGGCCGGGGCGCTGGCCTGGACGGCCGCCACGGCCTGGGCCGCGCACCGGTACTTCCGCTGGGAGCCGCGCCGCTAACGGCCGCCCGCGGACCTGGTAGGAAGGGGCACGGGCACGACACGAGGGGGAACGGCCATGCGGATCCGGCGCTGGCGCAGCTTGGGCAAGCCGAAGCGGATGGAGCTCTACGTCCGCTGGTCGATGTACTCGATGGCGCTGGCCTTCCCGGCCGCGATGGCCCCGATGACCGTCCAGCAGGTCACCCGGCAGACCTCGCCGGCGACCACCGAGCTGCTGCTCCTCCTGGTGCTGCTGAGCTGCGTGCTGGCGGTGCCGACGATCCGGCGCTCGCTCGACTGCCACCTGGGGCGCGGGCCCGCGCCGGTGCGGCTGCTGGCCGCCCAGGCGCTGGTCTTCCAGGCCGCGATCTGGCTGCCGCTGCTGCTCGCCCCGCACCGGCACGGCAACCCGGTCGCGCTGTTCACCGCCGACCTGGTGCTGCTCGACCTGTGGGTGATCGCCCCCTCGGTGGCGCTGGCGGTGCGGCGGCTGGCGCCCTTCGGGCTGGCGATGCTGCTGCTCGCCTCCGCGGGCATCGCGGTGACCAGCGGCTCGCCCGGGCCGGCGGCGGTGCTGATGTCCAGCGGGCTGTTCGGACTCGCCACCTTCGCCGGCAGCTGGCGGACCTCGGCCTGGATGGTCCGCACCGCCTACGACCTGGACGACGCCCGGGAGACCCAGGCCCGGCTGGCGGTGGCCGAGGAGCGGCTGCGGTTCTCCCGGGACCTGCACGACGTGCTCGGCCGCAACCTGACCACCATCGCGCTCAAGGCCGAGCTGGCGGTCCAACTGGCCCGGCGCGGCCGCCCGGAGGCGGCCGACCAGATGGTCGAGGTGCAGCGGCTCGCCCAGGAGTCGCAGCGCGAGGTGCGCGAGGTGGTGCGGGGTTACCGCACCGCGGACCTGGCCGCCGAGGTGACCGGGGCCCGCTCGGTGCTGCGGGCCGCCGGCATCGAGTGCCGGATCGACCTGGGGCCCGACCCGGCGGGGCTGCCGCCGCTGGCCCAGTCGGTGCTCGGCTGGGTGGTCCGCGAGGCGGCCACCAACGTGCTGCGGCACAGCGAGGCCGAGCAGGTCTCGGTCCGGCTCTGGCGACAGGGCGGGCAGGCGGTGCTGGAACTGGTCAACGACGGGGTGCGGGCGACCGCGCCCGGCGACGGCGGCAGCGGCCTGGCCGGCCTGCGCGAGCGGCTCACCGCGCAGGGCGGCGAGCTCAGCTGCCGGCAGGACGGCGACCGCTACACACTGCGCGCCACCCTGCCGCTGAACCGTCCCGACGCCGAGAAGGAACTGGCCGCATGACGAAGGAACCGGCCGCCGGCCCCGTCCGGGTGCTGCTCGCCGACGACGAGCACCTGATCCGCGGCGCGCTGGCCGCCCTGCTCGCGCTGGAGGAGGACCTGGCGGTGGTCGCCCAGGCCGCCTCCGGCCCGGAGGCGCTGGCCATGGCCCGGGCGCACCGGCCCGACATCGCGGTGCTCGACCTGCAGATGCCGGGGCGGGACGGCATCGAGGTGGCGGCCGAGCTGCGCCGGACGGTGCCGGAGTGCCGCAGCATGATCGTCACCGGGCACGGGCGCCCCGGCTACCTGAAGCGCGCCCTGGAGGTCGGGGTGCGCGGCTTCCTGCCGAAGACCGTCTCGGCCGCCGACCTGGCCGGGATCATCCGCACCGTGCACGGCGGCGGCCGCTACGTGGACCCCGAGCTGGCCGCCGAGGCGATCAGCGCCGGCGACAGCCCGCTCACCCCGCGCGAGACGGACGTGCTGGAGCTGGCCGCCGACGGCACCGCGATCGCCGAGATCGCCGCCCGCGCCGGGCTCTCGCCCGGCACGGTGCGCAACTACCTCTCCTCGGCCGCCGGCAAGCTGGGCGCCGAGAACCGCCACGCCGCGGTCCGCCTGGCCCGCGAGCACGGCTGGATCTGACCGCGGCCGGAGCCGACCGCGGCCGCGGATCAGACCCAGGTCTCCCCGGTCAGCCGCTCGTACGCCTCGACGTACTTGGCCCGGGTCTGCTCCAGGATGTCCGCCGGCAGCTCCGGCGGCGGCAGCTCGCCGGTGCGGTCCCACCCGCTGGCCGGGGAGCTCAGCCAGTCCCGGATGAACTGCTTGTCGTAGCTCTCCTGGGCCCGGCCCGGCTCCCAGGAGTCGGCCGGCCAGTAGCGCGAGGAGTCGGGGGTCAGCACCTCGTCGCCGATCACCAGCTCGCCGCCGCGCAGGCCGAACTCGAACTTGGTGTCGGCCAGGATCAGCCCGCGCTCCCGGGCGATGTCACGGGCCCGGGTGTAGACGGCCAGCGTGGTCTGCCGCAGGGTCGCCGCCCACTCGGCGCCCACCCGCCGCGCGGTCTCCTCGTACGGGACGTTCTCGTCGTGCTCGCCGACCTCGGCCTTGAGCGCCGGGGTGTAGATCGGCGCCGGCAGCTCGGAGCCGTCCACCAGGCCCGCGGGCAGCGCGATGCCGGTCACCGTGCGGTCCTGCTCGTACTCCCGCAGGCCGGAGCCGGTCAGGTAGCCGCGGGCCACGCACTCGACCGGGAACATCTCCAGGTCGTCGCAGATCATGGTGCGCCCGGCCCAGTCCGCCGGGGCGCCGTCCGGCACCTCGGTGGAGATCACGTGGTTGGGCACCAGGTCGGCGATCCGGTCGAACCACCAGAGCGAGAGCTGGGTGAGGATCCGGCCCTTGTCCGGGATGTCGTTGGGCAGCACCCAGTCGAACGCCGAGGTGCGGTCGCTGGCCACCATGACCAGGCGGCCCGCCTGGTCGCGGTAGAGGTCGCGCACCTTGCCGGTGTGCAGGTGGACCAGGCCGGGGACCTGGACCGGCTCGGGCTTGGTGACAAATCCGCTCAAAGTGCTTCAGTCCTCGAGAGTGGGGGTCGCTGCTCGGACAGCGGAAGTCTTTCATGCGGCCCCGCGCCCGGGCCCGGCTCACCTCCCGGGGCCGCCTCACCCGTCCTTGCAGACCCGGTCCAGCAGGTTGGCGGTGGCCTTCTGGATCCGCTCGTCGGTGTGCCCGGGCCGGTCCAGCGCGGGCGACCAGGCGAAGGTGCCGGCGGCGAAGACGTAGGCCCCGCTGGGCGCCCGGTAGAGCGAGGTCTCCTGGTGGCGCGGGCGGCCCCGCTCGTCCCGGTAGGGCGAGTGGGCCAGCAGGATCCGCTCGGTGTGCACGGGCAGCGCGACCCTGGGGAAGTAGCGGTCGGCCTCGCCGGCCACCAGGTTGGCCACCTCGTCGCCGTCCCGCAGTCCGGTGCCGGCCCAGAGCCAGTGCCAGGTGTTGCCGGCCCGCAGCGGCACCGGCTGGGCCACCCGGCCC
Source organism: Kitasatospora sp. LaBMicrA B282 (assembly GCF_050325825.1). Classification (NCBI taxonomy): domain Bacteria; kingdom Bacillati; phylum Actinomycetota; class Actinomycetes; order Kitasatosporales; family Streptomycetaceae; genus Kitasatospora; species Kitasatospora sp. LaBMicrA B282. The sequence goes on along the minus strand of NZ_JBNQTI010000127.1, from coordinate 13,515 downwards.
GCGTACTGGACGCCGAGCAGCTGCTGCTCGGGCTCCCCCTGGTCCCGCCAGAGCGCGCTGACCGGCCCGGCCGGTCCCGCCGCCGGCGACTGCGGGTGCACCCGTTGGCGCTTGCGGCAGTTGAGCAGCCGGGCCGGCTCTCCGGAGGCGCCGAAGGCCAGCTCGACCCGCCAGTACATGGTGTTGGCGGAGAGGAAGACCAGCGAGGTGCCGTCGTCCCGGGCCCGCTCCACGCACCGGCGCATCGGCTCCGACCAGTACTCGTCGTGCCCGGGGAAGACCAGCGCCCGGTGCCGGGACGGGTCCACCCGGCCGGCGTGCAGGTCCAGCGCGGTGGCGTAGGCCAGGTCGTAGCCGTACCGCTCGGCCCAGCGGATGAAGTCGTAGGCGTGCCCGACATGCAGCGGCAGGCCGGCCCCGGCGTGCGGGCGGTCGAAGGAGACGGTGATCGCCGCGTCCGCCTCGCCGAGCAGCCGGCCCTCCCCGTCCCAGGCGTGGTAGAGGCTGGCCCCGGTGCGCCCGTCCTCCGGGAACAGGTTGTACGCCTGCCAGGTGACGTCCGGCAGCACCAGCAACAGGTCCGCGGACGGGGTGCCGCCCGCCGGGTCGCGCACCGTGAACGGGATGTGGCTGCGGTGCCGCTGGTCGGCGGTGGTCAGCACCGCGACGTAGGCACCGGGCCGCCAGTGGGCGGGGATCTGCTGGCGCCAGGAGTGCCACCAGTGGTGGCAGCTGACGGTCCGTCCGGCCACCAGCGGGGCCGGCTGGCGGAGCCCGGCGATCAGCGGCGAGGAGGTCATGTGCTGGGCGCCGGCGCCCGCGTAGTGGCCGATCCGGTAGACGTCCACCACGAAGTCGCGCGGCGGGTGCACGGTGATCCGCAGGTCCACCGAACCGCCGGGGTGGACCGCGCCGCCCGAGGCGAAGCCCTTGATCTGCTGGACCACGTCGTCGGAGTTGCGCGGGGTGCCGGGCGGGCGGCAGCCGCCGGGCGCGGCGGCCGGCAGCGGCTGCTGGCCCGGAGCGTCGGTGCTGACGTACCAGGGGACGGCGCCCTCGGCACCGGCCAGGTACTGGTCGGGACTTCGCAGCCAGGGCAGCGGCCCCTGGCCGAACGGGTCCGCGACTCCGTGCGCGAGCGTCCCCGACTCCCATCTGCGACCAGACGACTCCCTGTCCACGCCGTCCCTCCCAGCTGCCCCGCTCGTGGCATGTGCCACCGAAATGTGCGTGTGGTCCAGCAGACCACAGAGTGCCGACGGCGCGTCACCCCACGTTCAAAGTCGTGTCAACCAGGACTGACCAGAGGACTGTTGACGGATCGTCAGCCGAGTCGGACGGGCTTCTCCAGGCGCACCCCGGCGGCCTCCAGCCAGCTGCGCAACGGGCCGGCGGCGCCCTGCTCCACCGCCTCCACCACGGGGTCGGCCAGGTCGCCCCGGCGCACCCCGCCGAGCAGCAGCACCGGGCCGTCCAGCCAGTCCAGGCCGGGCCGGCCGCCGGCGCTGTCGACCGCGGCGCAGCAGACCATCGCGGTCACACAGTCGGCCAGCAACTCGCGCCCGCCGCGCTCGGCCGCCCCGGGCACCACCGGCGGCGGGGCCGCGGCGAGCGCCCGGGCCAGCCGGTCGGCGCCACCGGCGGCGAGCTGGTCGAGCAGCCGGGCCAGGGTCGGCGCCGGGGCGACGGCCGGGCGCTCGCCGCCGACCGGGGCCAGCCCGTCCAGCGCCTCCTGCAGCGCCATCGCCTGCAGCCGCCAGCCGCGGTCCACCACCTGTTCCGGGTACTCCTCCCAGAGCAGGTCGGCCCGGCCGCCGGGCACCGGGCCGTGGAACAGCTCGGCGGCCAGCAGCGAGACGGCCGCGTCCATCGGGCCGGGCTCCTCCAGCAGGTCGCAGGCCGGGCGCTCGCCGAGCCGGCTCTCGTAGCCCTCGGCCAACCGGTCGCGCCGGGACAGCTCGGTCAGCGCGGCGACCACGCCGGCGTTCAGCTGGGCCGGGCAGCGGCCCAGCCGCCAGGCCGGCAGCGCCACCCTGGTGAGCAGCCGGTCCCAGCCCGCGTAGGCCAGGCCGACCTGCCCCTGGGCGGCGATCCGCAGGCCGTAGTCGACCAGCTTGGCCTGCTCGGCGGCCGCGGCGGCGGCCGAGCGCTCCAGCTCCGCCACGTGCTCGCGGCAGGCCTTCAGCAGCGCCCGGGTGATCCGGTCGAGCAGCCGGGACCACGGGGTGCGCCGGCCGCTGCCGAGCGCGGCGTCCAGGCCGCGGACGAACCGGCGGGCGGCGGCGATCTCCGGGTCGGCGGCGGCCGCGGTGCCGGCCACCACCGGGGCCAGCAGCGCGCGCAGTTCGCCGGCCCGCATCCACCACAGGAAGGGCGAGCCGATCACCAGCAGTTGCCCGGGCGCCCGGTGGTGCGGGGCGGCGGGCCGCCGGGGCGGGCCCGGGCGGGGCGGGGCGGGCGGCTCCTCCAGCCAGCTGTCGCAGTCCGGGGTGAGCGCGATGCCGACCGGCGCGGGCACCCCGAGCCGGTCCGCCAGGTCCTCGATCAGCCGGTGCAGCTCCGGCGCCTGCTCGGCGGGCACCGGCACCGCCGGGGTGCTCGGCGGCACCGCGCGGGCGTGCCGCAGCGCGGCCGCCAGCGCCACCACGGCGGTGAGCACGGCGAGCGCGCCGACCACCCAGCGCACCACGTCCCAGCCCGCCGCGTCCGGGGCGCCCGGGGCGCCGATCCGGCCGGTGATCCGCCCGGCCACCAGCACCACGGCCAGCGCGGCGGGCAGCAGGGCCGCAGCCCTCGCCAGGGCACGGATCCGCAGCACGGCGTGCGCCCGCGCGCGGGCGGCGTCGAAAGCGGTCATCCGGTGCTGCACCCCCTTCGGAGTCGGGACCATCGGGCTTGCTGCCGAACTGCGGGATTGCGGTGGAACGCCGGAGCAGCACGGCCGCCGGCCGCGGAGTGACCGCCGGCCGTGCCGCGCGGTCCTCCTGCCGGTTCTGACGCATGCGCCGGTCCGGGTGTTCCGGTCCGACCCGGTTTCCACCCGTCCCGGTGACGGTCCGACCGGTCCTTGCAGCTTCCCCCCGCGCGGGCCGGCGCACCCGGTGGAACCGCGAACCCGTCCGCGGTTCCACCCCCGCCGGCTCCGCGGTTCAGCGCACCATACGGCCCTCGGTGCCCATGCGTCAGCCCGATGACGCGTCATTCACTCGAAGGGCTGGAATCGGCCCTCCGTTCGCAACCGTCGGCCGGGGGGCCGAACACCCGCGCGAGCAGCGGGGAACGCCGAGGGGCGCTGCGCCCGGTGGGATGATCCGGACCCAGCGCCCCTCGGGGTGCCTTCGGTGGTGCGCCGCGCGGTCGCCCGCGCGCCGCCTCGCGGCGGCGGCTCAGTCGGCCGCGCGGGAGGCCGCCAGTGCGATGTCGGTGCGGTGGTGCGAGCCGGCCAGCTCGATCTCCGCCACCCCGGCGTAGGCCCGCTCCCGGGCCTCGGCCAGGTCCTTGCCGGTCGCGGTGACCGAGAGCACCCGGCCGCCGGCGCTGAGCACCCGGCCGGCGTCGTCGGCGGCGGTGCCCGCGTGCAGCACCCAGACCGAGCCGTCCGCGGCCTCGGCCCGCTCCAGGCCCTCGATCACGTCGCCCGAGCGGGGCGCGGCCGGGTAGCCCTCGGCGGCCACCACCACGGTGACGGCGGCCTCCTCGGCCCAGCGCAGCGGCGGCACGTCGGCCAGCACGCCGGTGGCGGCGGCCAGCAGCAGCCCGGCCAGCGGGGTGCGCAGCCGGGCCAGCACCACCTGGGTCTCGGGGTCACCGAAGCGCGCGTTGAACTCGATCACCCGGGTGCCGCGCGAGGTGAGCGCGAGGCCGGCGTAGAGCAGGCCGGAGAACGGGGTGCCGCGGCGGCGCAGCTCGTCCACGGTCGGCTGCAGCACGGTCTCCAGCACCTCGTCGACCAGGCCGGCCGGGGCCCAGGGCAGCGGCGAGTAGGCGCCCATGCCGCCGGTGTTCGGGCCGGCGTCGCCGTCCAGCGCGCGCTTGAAGTCCTGGGCGGGCTGCAGCGGCAGCACGGTGGTGCCGTCGGTGATCGCGAAGAGCGAGACCTCCGGGCCGTCCAGGTACTCCTCGATCACCACCCTCCCCCAGCCTCCGGCCGGGGGTGCCCCCATGCAGGCGGCGGCGTGGGCCAGCGCGGCGGCGCGGTCGGCCGTGACCACCACGCCCTTGCCGGCCGCCAGGCCGTCGTCCTTGACCACGTAGGGGGCACCGAAGGCGTCCAGCGCCTCGGCGGCCTCCTCGGCGGTGGTGCAGACGTAGGAGCGGGCGGTGGGCACCGAGGCGCCGGCCATCACGTCCTTGGCGAAGGCCTTGGAGCCCTCGAGCCGGGCGGCGGGCCGCCCGGGGCCGAAGACCGGGATGCCGGCCTCGCGCACCGCGTCGGCCACCCCGGCCACCAGCGGCGCCTCGGGGCCGACCACCACCAGGTCGGCGGCCAGCTGCCGGGCCAGCGCGGCGACCTCGGTGCCGGAGAGCTGGTCGACCGGGTGGACCGTCGCCAGCTGCGCGATCCCGGCGTTGCCCGGGGCGCAGTGCAGCTCGGTGACGGCAGGATCTTGGGACAGGGAGCGGCACAGGGCGTGTTCGCGGGCGCCGCCGCCGATGACGAGGACCTTCACGCTTGGCAAGGGTAGCCGGTGGCCCCTTCCCGCTGGTCCACCGGGATGTGCGATTGTCCAGCCGGAGCCCCTCGAACAGCGACCTTGCCTGTTCGTTCCACCAAGCGACGGACCCGGTCAGGTTCGACACACCCCGGGTCCTCGCTCGGAAGAGTGAAATCCCGCCGACTTCCGCAACCCTGCGACCACGGGTTACGGACCTCCTTTCGGGTAACGATCATGGCGGAGGCACCACACGGTCAGCCATTTGGCGGTAAGAAGTGCTGTTGGATACCCAGCAGTGCCCGCAGCAGTCCGCCCAGCAGTTCAGGCCCGGCCGCCCGGCCGGGCCGGTCGAGGGAGCCCCACAGGTGAGCCAGCCCGAAATGCAACCCGAGGAGAGTCCCTGGGGCAAGGACCTCGGCGAGGAGGACCAGCCCGCCCCGGTCCCGGGCCGGGACCGGGCCGTGACCAGGCACCGCGCCGACCTGAGCGCCCGCCAGTTCCCGCTGGGCGACTGGGGCGAACCGGCCGAACGGCTGGAGGAGCTCTACCGCTGGTCCGAGGAGCGGGCGGTCGAGGCGATCGACTGGTACCGCCGGGACCGCCTCTGGAAGCGCCGCTGGGCGCGGCTGCTGCGGGTCGGCGCCGCCACCCTCGGGGTGGCCGGGGTGACCCTGCCGCTGGTGCAGCTGACCGGCCGGCTGCCGCACGGCACCGCCTGGGGGTACGTGGCACTGGCGCTGGCCGGCGGCTGCCTCGCGGTGGACCGCGCCTTCGGCCTGAGCAGCGGCTGGATGCGGGACGTCTCCACCGCGCAGGCGCTGCAGCGGCGGCTGGAGGCCTTCCAGTTCGACTGGGCCTCGGAGTGCGTGCGCGAGGTGCTCGGCCCCACCGAGGGCACCGCGGGCGAGGCCGCCGAGCGCTGCCTGGGCGTGCTGCGGCGGTTCTGCGAGGACATCTCGGAGCTGGTCCGCAGCGAGACCTCGGAGTGGATGCTGGAGTTCCGGGCCCGGATGACCCAGCTGCCCACCCAGGCGCCGGGCAGCTGGGGCGGGCGCGGCGAGAGCGGCACCCCGGCGCCGGTGCGGGTGCTGCCGCCGCCCGGCACCCGGCCCACCATGCCGCGCCAGCGGCCGCCGGAGGGCCCGCTGCGCTAGGGCCTGTCTTCAAACTCCCGTCGTCCGCCCGAAGGGCGGGCGCGGCGGCGTTGGGGTGCGTGCATCGGCGGCGCCGAGGAGGGAGTCCATGCGGTGGGGGCACCTCCCGGCCGAAGGCTGGGGGCCATCGGCGACTGACGAGAAGCCGTCGAGGTGCGTGCCCCGGCGTCGCCGCGCAGACGGGAGTTTGAAGACAGGCCCTAGGCAGCGGCGGGCGGACCGGGCCTGGCCGGGCCTTGCCTGGCCGGCTCAGGCGAAGACGACCATCGAGCCCTGGGTGAGGCTGCGGGTGGCCGCCGCGTACAGACCGGCCCAGGCGTGCCGCTCCCGGGCGTACGGGTGCACGTCGTCCAGCGGCGGACCGAAGGGCTGCTCCAGCACGGTCGGCCCGAGCGGGCGGGTCGGCCCCGGCGGGTCCAGCGGGTCGATGCCGAGCGCCGGGGCGATCGCCTGCAGCTCGCGCAGCAGCCCGTAGGAGGAGCCGAGCGGGCCGCCGTTGGTCAGCAGGTCCTGGTCCACCAGCGGGACCGGGAACTCGATCGGCACGTAGGCCCCGGCGTGGTCGAAGTGCCAGACCAGGTGGGACTGCTCGGCGGTGGCCTCGAACATCTCCAGCAACTGCTCGTAGTCGCCGCCCAGCGCGTCCACCGGGGTCAGCTGGAAGCCGGTGAGCTGGAGCAGGTAGGCGCGGCGCAGGAAGTGCAGCGAGTCGTAGTCGAAGGCCGCTATCGGCTCGACCTCGCCGGTGATCCCCGGGGCGAACTCGTACACCGGCACCGCGGGCAGGCCGCGCACGGTCAGCGCCGCGTTGTAGACCGCCAGGTCGTCGCGGAACGGGTTCTCCGGGTTGTGGCTCAGTACGTCCACCAGTGGTACGAGCCAGAGGTCACAGGCCACGGGCCGCTCATCCTCTCACTCGCTCGGCTTGCGCCAACCACCCTACCGGGCGCGGGAGTCCCGCGGAGCCGGGAGCTCGGTGGCCTGCGCCTCAGTGGGCTCGGGCCGGGCCGCGGGCTCGGCTGCGGGCCCGGGCCGGTCGGCCGGCTGGGGCCGGTCGGCCGGCGGCTCGCCGGGCGGCGCCGGCGCGGTCCAGGTCGGCTCGGCCAGCAGCAGCGGCAGCACCGCCACGCTGTCCAACGACTCCCCGGTCAGGTCGGCCAGCAGCCGCACCGTGAAGAGGTTGTACTGGTTGACCGTGCGGTGCGCACCGGCCAGGTCACGGGCCGCGATCTGCTCCACCAGCTCGCCCTGCCGGTCCCAGCAGACGCCGGCCAGCCGCTCCTGGGCCCGCAGGTAGCGGGCCGCGAACATCCAGGACTGCACCCGCAGCCAGTCCAGGTAGTCGGCGATCCGCTGGTTGTCCAGGAAGGCGGAGAGCTCGTTCCAGAACCGCCGGTCGCAGCCGACCATCACGTCCAGCTGCCCGGCCCGGGCCGCCCGGGCCGCCGCCTCGGCCCGCCGGCGCAGCGAGCTGAGCCGGCTCCAGTCGTAGCGGCTCGGCTGCGTCGCCAGCCGCCGGAAGCCGCTGTCGGTGAGCATCACCCGGGCCTCGAAGATCTCCAGGAAGTCGGACCAGCCGAGTTCCGGCACGGTGAAGCCGCGGTGGTGCTCGGCCCGCAGCAGGCCCTGCGCCGCCAGGTCGACCAGCGCCTCCCGGGCGGGGGTGGCGGAGACGCCGTACAGCTCGGCGATCTCCTTGACCGTGAAGTTGGCCCCGGCCGCCAGCCGCCCGGCCATCAGCTCCTCACGCAGCGCGCCGGCGATCTGCTCGCGCAGGCTGTTGCGCTGGATCGGCAGCCTTCCCAGACCGCTCATGCTCACCGCACGCCTCCTTCGACCGGCCGCCGGGCCCGGGTCGGGCCATCGTCGAGGGGTCATCTTCTCAAAATCCGCGCAAAAACCACCCGCGTGGGCCCACCGGATGCCGCCCGGGCGGTCGGCGCCGGCCCGGCGCTCAGCGCTGGACCGGCGCCGGGATGCCGAGCAGCCGGTCGCGCAGCACCGGGAAGTCCCGCCGCGCGGCGGCCACCTCGGCCGGGTCGAACTCGACGGTCAGCACCTCCTCGCCCATCCCGGCCTCGGCCAGCACCTTGCCCCACGGGTCGACCACCAGGCTGTGACCGGCCTGCTCGACCCCGCCGTGGGTGCCGGCGGTGTTGCAGGCCAGCACGAAGCACTGCTCCTCCACCGCCCGGGCCCGGGCCAGCAGGGTCCAGTGCTCGCGGCGCCGCTCCGGCCAGGCGGCCGGCACCACCAGGAGCTGGGCGCCCGCGTCCAGCAGCGCCCGGAACAGCTCCGGGAAGCGCAGGTCGTAGCAGGTGGCCAGGCCCAGGGTGCCGAAGTCGGTGGGTGCGGTGACGATCTCCTGCCCGGCGCCCATCGCCACCGCCTCACCGCTGTCGAAGCCGAAGCGGTGGATCTTGCGGTAGGTGTGCACCAGGTCGCCGGTGGGCGAGAAGAGCAGCGAGGTGTTGTAGGCCGGACCGTCCGGGTCGCGCTCCACGATCGAGCCGGCGTGCAGCCAGACTCCGGCCGCCTTCGCCGCTGCTGACATCACGTCGGCGGTCGGGCCATCCAGCGGTTCGGCGCCGTCCGACCAGGCGTCATAGGCGAATCCGCCGAGCGGCCAGAGCTCCGGCAGGACCACCAGGTCGGCGCCCTGCTGGGCGTGCACCAGGGCCGCTGCCCGGGCCCGTCGCTCGGCCGCGGGTTCGCCGTCGGAAACGGAGAGTTGGATCAATGAGGCGCGCACACTACCACCGTCCACGTCAAGAGACCTACGATCGTCACCCGAAAGCGCTGCCCTGCTCTCTCCCGGCAGCGTAACGTGCGGTTAGCGCGAAGAGCCGACGGATGGGCCGGAGAAGAAAAGCTGTGACCGACAATCAGGCCGTGCAGGCCTACACGGATGCCTGGACGCACTCCATCGAGTCCATAGCGGAGTTGCTGGCCGCGCTGCCCGGTGACTCGTGGAACCGGCCGACCGACTGCCCGGGATGGTCGGTGCGCGACGTGGTCTCGCACGTCATCGCGGTGGAGTCGGAGCTGCTCGGCGACCCGCGGCCGATCCACTCGCTCCCCAGCGACCTGCGGCACATCAAGGACGAGGTCTCCCGCTACCTCGAACTCCCGGTGGACAAGCGCCGCTGCCACACCGCGCCCGAGATGACCTCGGAGCTGGAGTACGTGATCATCCGGCGCGCGCGGGCGCTGCGCAACGCCACCACCGGCCCCGACGACCAGGTGCGCTTCCCGGCCGGGCCGTACTCCTTCGAGCTGCCCTACGAGCGGCTGCTGCGGATGCGGGTGCTCGACGTCTGGGTGCACGAGCAGGACCTGCGGCGCGCCGTGGGGCTGCCCGGCAACCTGGACTCCCCCGCCGCCCAGATCACCCGCGACCTGCTGCTGGCCGGCCTGCCCAAGGTGGTCGCCAAGCTGGCCGGCGCCCCGGCCGGCTCGGTGGTGGCCTTCGACGTCACCGGGCCGCTGGAATTCCTGCGCACCGTCCGGGTGGACGAGGGCGGCCGCGGCTCGATCGACAGCCAGGTCAGCCTCGGCCCGGACGTGCAGTTCGGCATGGACTGGGAGACCTGGCTGCGGCTGGCCTGCGGGCGGGTCCGGGCCGAGGGCCTGCCGGCCGGTGCGCTGCGGATCGACGGCGACCAGGAGCTGGCCCAGCGGGTGCTGGCGAACTTCGCCCAGACCCACTGAGTCGAAGGTCGCCCGGGTGGCGGACGGTTACGCCGCCGCCCGGGCGACCTGCCGCCGCAGCCGCAGGATCATCAGCGTGCCCAGCACCAGCGGCACGTACATCCAGCAGAACGCCCCCCGGTAGGCCGCCGCCGAGTAGCCGCCCCCGCCGCCGCCCGGCGACAGCAGGTCCAGCAGCACCCCGATCCCGAGCAGCGTGACCATGGTGGCCAGGAAGCCGCCCATGTTGGCGATCCCGGAGGCGGTGCCCAGGCGGTGCACCGGGTTGTGCGAGCGGGCGTAGTCGATGCCGACCAGCGAGGCGGAGCCGTTGCTGCCCATCACGAAGAGCAGCAGCACCAGCAGCCAGAGCGGCGGGTGCCCGCCGGGCCAGGCCAGCGCCAACGCCCAGCAGCCGCCGGTGGCGCCGATCACCCAGAGCACGATCGGCATCCGCACCGCCGGGCCGCGGGAGAGCAGCCGCCCGAAGAGCAGGCCGAAGAACATGTTGGCGAAGACCAGCAGGGTGAGCATGCCGCCGGCCTCGCCGCGGCTCATCCCCTGCCCCTCCACCAGGTAGGGCAGGCCCCAGAGCAGGGCGAAGGCGTTGGCCGGGAACTGGGTGGTGAAGTGCACCCAGAGGCCCAGCCGGGTGCCCGGCTCGCGCCAGGAGTCGCGCAGCTGGTCCCGGACCGGCGCCCGCTCGCCGGCCGCGACCAGCGGCGCGGCGCCCGCCGGGGCCTCCTGGAGCAGCAGTGCGACCAGGGCGAGGGCCAGCACGCCGAGCAGCGCGATGCCGGTGAAGCTCGCGGTCCAGCCCTCGCTGTGCAGGGCCTGAGCGAGCACCACCGTGGTGACCAGGTTGCCGCCCATCCCGGCCAGACCGGTGAGCTGGGCGACCAGCGGGTTCTGGGCCGGCGGGAACCAGCGGGCGGCCACCCGCAGCACGCTGATGAAGGTCATCGCGTCGCCGCAGCCGAGCACCGCCCGGGCGACCAGCGCGGGCCCGAAGGCGGTGCTGAAGGCGAAGGCCAGCTGACCGGCGGTGAGCAGCACCACGCCCAGCAGCAGCACCCGGCGCGGGCCGAAGCGGTCCACCAGCAGGCCGACCGGGACCTGCATCGCGGCGTAGACCAGCACCTGGACGATCGAGAAGGTGGAGAGCGCGGCGGCGTTGATGCCGAACCGGTGGACCGCGTCCAGGCCGGCCACCCCGAGGCTGGTGCGGTGGATCACGGCCAGCACGTAGACGCTGACGGCGACGCCCCAGGCGAACCAGGCGGCGCGACCGCCGGGCGGGCCGGTGGTCGCGCTCGCCACCGGGGCCGCAACGTTGTCGGCGGCGGCAGCGGCAGCGGTGGCGTGGAGTCGGGGACCAGGGACGCTGGGGGAGCGGGTTGCGCTGGCTGGGTCCACGGTCATAGTGCACCCAGATTAGTCATCCCATCATTCGATGGTGCCGGCCGGGCGAGCGTGATCCCGCTCACCCGGTCAGCACCCAGCTGACGCTCCTGGTCATGTGCTGGTCGCGGAAGGCCTCGTCGCGCACCCAGTCGGTGGTGTCCCGCACGGTCGCGGTCACCGTGACGCGCTGCCCGGGGGTCAGCGGCAGGCTCGCCGAGTCCAGCCAGCTGCGGTCCGCCGCGGTCGGCTGCACCGGCCTGCCGTCCACCTTCCAGTCCACCTGGAGCTGCCGGTCCCCGGTCAGGTGCAGCGGCCGCACGGTCAGCCGGGGGCGGCCGACCACCCGGCCCGGCGCGGGCTCGGCGCCGTCCACCGGGGACAGCCGCCGGTAGACCTGCTCGATGATCGCCTCCCGGGAGGGGAGGTTGTAGCTGCCGCCCAGGGTGCGCATCACCGAGTCCGGGGTCGGCCGGTACAGGCCGTTGGCGCTGCGGTAGGCACCCACCAGGCCGCCGCCGTCCGGCGAGTCGGCGCCCAGCCAGCGCCACCACTTGGAGTGGTCGCGGCGCATCGCGTCGGCGCCCTGGGCGGAGAGGTTGGGGTAGTCGGCGTCCTTGGGCGCGCTGTCGTACTCGTCGCCCAGGTCGCCGAGGGTGTGGCCGATCTCGTGCTGGATGATCCGCCCCGCGTCCGGACTGCCGCCGGAGAGCGTGGTCACCCCGGTGCCGCCGGCGCCGCCGTACTCGGTCGAGTTGGCCAGCGCGATCAGGTACTGCGGCCCCGCGCCGACCCCCGCGTACTGGGCGGTGGCCGCCTCGTCGGCGCAGAGCAGCCGGGCGGTCCCCTCGCACCAGAAGTGCATGCCCAGCGGGGTGGTGGGGTGCTTGCCCCGGCCCTGCCCCTCGGCGATGCCCGCGGTCGGGGAGACGACGTCGACCCGCCGTATGTTGAAGTAGTCCTGGTAGGTGCGGAACGGCTCGATCACCATCAGGGCCCGCCACGCCTGGTCGGCCTGCTGCTGGAAGAGGTCCTGCTGGGCCGCGGTGTAGCCGTCGCCGAGCAGCACCAGGGTGATCCGGTTGGCCGGGTCGCCGGTGCGGCGTATCTCGATGGTCGGCGCGGCGCCGGTGCGCAGCCGCACCGCCGCCCCGGCCGCCACGCCGCCGTGGGGCGGGGCGGGACGATCGGTGGAGGGGCCGGCGGCCGGGCCGATCACGGCGAACGGCGCGGGTTCGGTCAGCTCCAGGGCGGCGGGCAGCACGGCTGCCGCGAGCAGGGCGAGTGCGGCCAGACTCCGGATGAGACGGCCAGGATTGCCAGGCGTCATACGGACGGTCCTCGGTGCTCCGGTCACCCGGCGGGCGCGCGGGTGGGGGTCGCAGAGAGGTACCCGCCCGACCGCGGTGGGTGAGCCTGTCGCTAACACATCTCACCCGCCGGGCGGTGCAGACACGCCCAACGGGTCACCCGGCTTGCGCCCGACACGCCGCGGGACTCGTGCCCGAAAACGCCGCGGGCCCCGCACCTCACGAGGAGGTGCGGGGCCCGGGACTCGACCGTCAGGCCCAGGTCATCAGCCGCTTCGGCTGCTCCAGGATCGCGGCCACGTCGGCCAGCACCTTGGAGCCCAGCTCGCCGTCGACCATCCGGTGGTCGAAGGAGAGCGCCAGCGTGGTCACCTGGCGCGGCACCACGCGGCCCTTGTGCACCCAGGGCAGCTCCCGCACCTGGCCGAAGGCCAGGATGGCGGCCTCGCCCGGGTTGAGGATCGGGGTGCCGGTGTCCACGCCGAACACGCCGACGTTGGTGATGGTCACCGTGCCGCCGCTCATCGCGGCCGGCGAGGTCTTGCCCTGGCGGGCGGTCTCGACCAGCTCGCCGAGCGCGGTGGCCAGCCCCGTGAGGGTGAGCGCGCCGGCGTCCTTGATGTTCGGCACGATCAGGCCGCGCGGGGTGGCGGCCGCGATGCCGAGGTTCACCTGGCCGCGCAGCACGATCTCCTGCGCCGCCTCGTCCCAGCTCGCGTTGATCTCCGGGTGCCGCCGGATCGCGGTGAGCAGCGCCTTGGCGACCAGCAGCAGCGGGCTGACCCGCACCCCGGCCCCCAGCTCGCCGGTCTCCTTGAGGGTGCGCACCAGCTTCATCGTGCGGGTGACGTCGACCTGGACGAACTCGGTGACGTGCGGCGCGGTGAAGGCGGAGGAGACCATCGCCTGCGCGGTGGCCTTGCGCACGCCCTTGACCGGGATCCGCACGTCGCCGCCGGAGACCGCCACCGGGACCACGGCGGGGGCCGGCTCGAAGGCGGCGGTGGCCACCGGCTCGACGACCGCCGGGGCCGGTGCGGCCGGGGCCGCGGCCGCGTGCACGTCCTCGCGGGTGATGATCCCGCCGGGGCCGGTCGGGACCACGGTGCGCAGGTCGATGCCCAGGTCCTTGGCGAGCTTGCGGACCGGCGGCTTGGCCAGCGGGCGCTCGTCGCCGGCCACCGGCTGGGCCGGCGCCGCAGCGGCGGCCGGAGCCGGCGCGAGGACCGGAGCCGCCACGACCGGAGCCGGGGCGACGACCGGGGCCGCCTTGGCGGGGGCCTCGGTGGTGCGCCGGGCCCGGCG
>NZ_JBNQTI010000126.1:0-27483 GCF_050325825.1 Kitasatospora sp. LaBMicrA B282 | reverse complement strand
CGGGGGTGCCGCCGGCCACCGGGTAGGAGACCGGGCTGGTGAACTCCGGGCTGGAGAGGCCGTAGTCGCCGATGTACGGGATGCCCTGGGCGGCCAGCAGCGGCGGGGGCGGGGGCAGGCGCGGCGGCGGGAGCGGGCGGCGGCGGGGCAACCGGGGGCAGCGGCGCGGGCGGAACAACCGTCGGCACCGCGCTCGGCGAAGCACTGACCGGAAGGCTGACCGACGGACTCACGGACGGGCTCACCGGCGGACTCACGGGCGGGCTCACCGGCGGCGTCGCAGGCGGCGTCGCAGGCGGGCTCACCGACGGACTCGCAGGCGGCGTCACCGACGGCGTCTCACACGGCACCGAAGCCTCCTCCGAAGCCCCCGACCCCACCCCCACCCCGACCGCCGCCACCCCGCCGGCCCCGCCGACCCCGGCCACCACCCCCGTCATCGCCAGGCCCACCAGCACCCGCCGGACCGCCACCGCACCAGATCCCATGACTCGATGATCCGCCAACCTCCCTGACAGACCGTCACTAATGGCCCACCACCGGTAAGGTTCCCCTGAACAGGTCAACGCGCCCCCACCCACCAGCGCCGATCCACCCCGATCGCCGCGTATGCAACCAGTGTGCTCCGCCCACCGATTCCGCACACATGACGGAGAGTTACTCCACCTCTCAATCAACTGAGGGGATTCTGTGAGTTTCCTGAGCGACCCATTGTTGTCATGGACGGGCAACCCTAACCTCAAGCCCAGCCGCTGAGTTGAACCGGTCCCGACGTCGGCACAACGTCGGTGACCACGCGCGGCCGGCCAGTCGGGCACCCCACGCCCGACCGGCCCCTCCCCCACGTGGTGCAGCACAGAGGAGCACGTCTTTTGCGTACCCCGATGAGCCCACAGGTCCGGCGTACCACGCTGGCCCTCACCGCCGCGGCCGGTCTGGCGATCACCGGCCTCGGTTTCGGCACCCAGGCGGCCTCCGCAACCGCGGCGACCGCCGGCAGCGCCCACCACAAGGTCTCGTTCTCGCGTTCCTGCGCGCTCCCCAAGCCCGGTTACCTGGCCTGCAACGCGCTGCACGTGACCGCCGGGACCACCGTCCGGACCCACCTGGCGCACCCCACGGCCGCCGCCCGGACCGCCGGCGCGGACGCCACCGCGGACGCCACGGTCTCCGGCTACGGCCCCTCGGACATCCAGAGCGCCTACAACCTCGCCTCGGCCGCCGCGGCCAACGGCGGGGGCGAGACCGTGGCGATCGTGGACGCCCAGGACGACCCGAACGCCGAGTCCGACCTGGCGACCTACCGCAGCCAGTTCGGGCTGCCGGCCTGCACCTCGGCCAACGGCTGCTTCACCAAGCTCGACGAGAACGGCGGGACCAACTACCCGTCCGCCGACTCCGGTTGGGCCGGCGAGATATCGCTGGACCTGGACATGGTCAGCGCCACCTGCCCGAACTGCAACATCATGCTGGTCGAGGCCAACACCGCGAGCACCGACGACCTCGGCACCGCGGTGAACCAGGCGGTCACCCAGGGCGCCAAGTTCGTCTCCAACAGCTACGGCGGCGGCGAGGACGCGAGCGAGACCAACGCCGACAGCCAGTACTACAACCACCCGGGCGTGGCGATCACCGCCTCGGCCGGTGACAGCGCCTACGGGGTCGAGTACCCGGCCGCCTCGCCCTACGTCACCGCGGTCGGCGGCACCTCGCTGACCAAGGACTCCAGCGCCCGTGGCTGGAGCGAGTCGGTCTGGGGCACCAGCGCCACCGAGGGCACCGGCTCCGGCTGCTCCGCCTACGAGGCCAAGCCGACCTGGCAGACCGACAGCGGCTGCAGCAACCGCACCGTCGCCGACGTCTCCGCGGTCGCCGACCCGGCCACCGGTGTCGCGGTCTACGACACCTACGGCGCCTCGGGCTGGCAGGTCTACGGCGGCACCAGCGCCTCCTCGCCGATCATCGCCAGCGTCTACGCACTGGCCGGCGTCCCGGGTGCCAACACCACTCCCGCGAGCGACCTGTACGCCAACCCGTCCGCGCTGAACGACGTGACCAGCGGCAGCAACGGCAGCTGCTCGCCGTCCTACCTGTGCACCGCCGGCCCGGGCTACGACGGCCCGACCGGCCTCGGCACCCCGAACGGCACCGGGGCCTTCAGCGGCTGACCCGCCACCAGCCCCACACCGCACGGCGAGCACCGCACACTGCACCACGCACCACGCACCACGCACCACGCACCACGCACCACGCACCACGCACCACGCACCAGCAGCACATCGCACCACTGCGACCCGAACCGCGACCAACACCCGGCCGGGGGGGGGGGGGGGGGGGGGGGGGGGGGGGGGGGGGGGGGGGGGGGGGGGGGGGGGGGGGGGGGGGGGGGGGGGGGGGGGGGGGGGGGGGGGGGGGGGGGGGGGGGGGGGGTACGTNNNNGCCGCACGGGATCTCCGGATCCCGTGCGGCGGCCGGGCCGCTTTCCGGACGCACCCTGACGGGTCGTCACTCATGGTGCTCCGCCGACGACTCATGGTGTCCATCTCGGCCGTTCGCCGGCGGCCGACTCGCCATGGCCGACCGGCAGGCCCGCCCGGGCGAGCCCAGGACCACCGGGGCGCAGCGAGACTCCTGTGACCTGTGGGGCACCAGTGGCGACGAACTCCGGCCACCGCCGCAGTGGCGTATCTTGGCCAGCCCGCGCTGTCCGATTATCGCCAAAGCCAACCCCTGTGGTGATGTGTCCATGTCCATCCGGACCATCGACCAAGGGAGTTCGATATGCGTACTCGTACTGTGCTCAAGGGAGTTACCGGCCTCGGCGTGGCGGCCCTGCTGCTGACCAGCGGTGCGCTGCCGGCCGTCGCCGACACCCCGCCGACCGCGACCAGCGGCACCACCGCCACCGCGGGGGACGACCTGCTGCTGCTGACCGTGGCCGGAGTCGCCCCCAACACGGCGACCGCGCCCCGCGCCGCCACCCTCGACTGCGGCGCCCAGGCCACCGGCGACCACCCGGCCGCCGCCGCGGCCTGCGCCGACCTGGTCGGCGTGCAGGGCGACTTCGCCGCGCTGGCACCGTCCCACAGCTACTGTCCCGCGCTCTACCTGCCGGTCACCGCCACCGCGGCCGGCCTGTGGGACGGCCAGCCGGTGAGCTACCAGCAGACCTTCACCAACCAGTGCTCGCTGGAGCGCGCGACCGGCGAGGTCTTCGCGTTCTGACCGGCAGAGCGGCGGTTCGGTACAGCGGTAGCGAGGGGGAACGAACGCGTTCGTCACGTCCTCGGAGACGACGAACGCGTTCGGTGCCCCCGCAGCCGCCGGTCGGCCTGCCGCCCACCGCCCCGCCTGATCCCGTCACCCCCATGCGCCCCACCGGCACCGGCTGCGGAGGAAATCCGGGCCGGGACAGGCATGATCGGACGGGTACCGGTGATGCGCCGAGACGGGACGGTGGTCGAACGTGGTCCAAACGGGTGAGACGTCGCGGGCGGCGAGGGGGCCGGCGTGCCGCTGAGCTCACTGCCGACCGGTGCCCGCGGCCTCCGGCGCGGCCGGTCCCTGGTGCTGGCCGGCAGCCGCGCGATGGTCAGCGCCTGGCACGAGCTGTGCGCCGGGGCGACCGAGCTGTGGCGCCACGGGCGCGAGGTCGAGCTGCTGCAGCGCTCGATGGCCTTCGCCGCGCTGTACTTCGTCACCCTGGTCCCGCTGCTCGTGGTGATCGCCGCCGCCTCGCCGACCCGGGGTGACGGGATCACCGGCTGGATCACCGACGGCCTCGGCCTGACCAGCCGCGGCACCCAGGCGGTCAGCGAGCTGTTCGCCTCCAGACACGAGATCCTCAGCACCACCACCGGCTTCAGCCTGGCGGCGCTGGCGGTCTTCGGCCTCTCCCTGATGGCCTCGATGCAGACCGCCTACGAACGGATCTGGCAGTTGCCGCGCGGCCCCTGGCACACCGCCTGGCGGCAGGCCATCGGGCTGGCCGGCCTGATCGGGTACGTGGTGCTGGCGGCCTGGAGCGGCAATCCGTGGAGCGGCACCGACGCGCAGCCGACGCTGCGGATCACGGCCACCGTGATCGGCGGCGCGCTGCTCTTCTGGTGGCTGCAGCGGTTGCTGCTGGCCGCCCGGGTGCCCTGGCGCACGCTGCTGCCCGGCGCGCTGGCCACCATGGCGGCACTGGCCGGGCTGCGCTTCTTCTCCCGGCTGGTCTTCGCGCCGCTGCTGGTCTCCAACGCCGTCTCCTACGGTTCGGTCGGCACGGTGCTGGTCGTCCAGTCCTGGCTGATCGGGGTCGGCTTCACGGTCTACGGCGGTGCGCTGGCCGGCCGCGCGCTGCACACCCGGCGCGACCGCAGCCGGCCGGCCGAGGCCGCCGGGGAGCCGGCCGAGCGCTGAGGTCCTGGTCCGTGGTGCGCGGGTGCGCCGTCCGTGGGTGCGCGGTCCGTGGTGCGCGGCCCGCCGTTCGACCCGGCGAGGTCGGCTCGAGCGTTCCGGTGATCCTTTTCCGCCGATTGCGAGCCCCCGGAGCGATCACTCGTGGCAAGGTGGGGTTGTCGACGGGCACCCGCGGGCCCGCCCCGCCGAGCCCGCGCACACCGCAGCGTCAGGAGGCCCCTTGAACACCGCACTGGCCGTGCTGTTCGCGCTGCTGACCACCGGGTCGAACGCGCTGGCCACGGTGCTGCAGCGGAAGGCCGCGGGCCGGGTGCCGGTGCGCGGGCTGGGCCGCGGCCTGTTCTCCGCGCTGCTGCGGCAGCGGGTCTGGCTCGGCGGCATGGCGGCCACGGCCGCCGCCGCCTGCTTCCAGGCGCTGGCCTTGGCCAACGGCCCGCTCTCCATCGTTCAGCCGATCTTCGTGCTGGAACTGCTGATCGCCCTGCTGCTGGCCGGCGTGATCCTGGGCCGCCAGGTGCCGCCACGGACCTGGCAAGCCGCCATCTGGGTGACGGTGGGCCTGGGCGTGGCGCTCTGGGCCGCGGCGCCCAGCGGCGACAGCGACACCTCGACCGGCGGTCGCTGGCTGCTGGCCACCGTCAGCTGCCTCGGCCTGGTCGCCCTGCTGACCGTCTTCGGTGCCCGCCGCGGCCCCGGCCCGGCCCGCGCCGCCGCGCTCGCCCTGGCCGCGGCCCTCTGCTACGCGCTGACCGCCGCCCTGCTCAAGGCCGCCGCCCTGGCCTTCGAGCGCGGCGGCCTGACCGCCTTCCTGACCACCTGGCAGACCTACGGCTTCGCGTCGGTCGGCGTGCTGGCCCTCTTCCTGCTGGAGAACGCCCTGCAGTCGGGCACCCTGGCCTTCTCCCAGCCCGCCCTCACCCTGGGCGACGCCTGCACCAGCGTCGTGCTCGGCGTGCTGCTCTTCGGCGAGCACCTGCGCACCGGCGGCTGGCTCGCCATCGCGCTGCTCGGCGCGGTGGCCGTCGCGGTCGGCGTGGTGATCCTCGGCCAGGCCGCCGCCGCCCAGGAGCGCGCGGCCAAGGCGGCCGCCCCGCCGGCGGCGGACCGGGGCGCGGCGCCGACGCCGACACCGACGCCGACGGAGGGCGACGGCGCACCCACCGGCAACGGCGCACCGGCCGAGCAGCGCTGAGGTCCGCGGCGGGCCGGACCCACAACGGCCCCCGGGACGGCCACCCAGGCCAGCCCCCAGGACGACCTCCCGGACGGACCCCAGCTCCCGGGCGGGCCGTCCGGGGCCGAACCGCAACCCGGCCGTGCTCCCCTTTGACCTGCACGGATGGCAAGATGGCGGTTCGTATCGCCGTCCCCGGACGCCCCACGCGATGCCCTGATCGAGCACGGAGTCTGGTTTGCCCCCTTCTGTTCGCGACGCGGCGGCCACTGAGCCCGCCCCCGCCGCCGCAGCGCTCAAGCGCGTCCAGCACGGTTGGTACCTCAACGACTGGGCCAACGCGGCCTTCTCGGCCACCGTCCTGACCGTCTTCCTGGGTCCGTACCTGACGGACGTCGCCAACAACGCGGCGGACGTGCACGGCGACGTGCACCCCTTCGGCATACCGGTGCGGGCGGGGTCCTTCTTCCCCTACACGGTCTCCGCCTCGGTGCTGGCCTCGGTGGTGGTGATGCTGCTGGCCGGCGCCGTGGCCGACCGGACCGGGCGCCACCGGGCGCTGCTCGGCGGCTTCGCCTACCTGGGCGCGGCGGCCACGGTGGCGATGTTCTTCGTCAGCGGCGACGCCTACCTGCTGGGCGGCGGGCTGCTGGTGGTGGCCAACATCAGCTACGCGGTCTCGGCGGCGCTGGCCAACTCCTTCCTGCCCGGGCTCGCCGCACCGGCCGAGCGGGACGCGGTCTCCTCGCGCGGCTGGGCCGTCGGGTACGCCGGCGGCGGGCTGCTGCTGGTGCTGAACCTGGCGCTCTTCCTCGGGCACGACGCGATCGGGCTCTCCTCGGCCATGGCGGTGCGGATCTGCCTGGCCTCGGCCGGCCTCTGGTGGGCGGCCTTCACCACCTTCCCGATGCGCCGGCTGCCGTCGCGCCCGGCCACCGCGCCGGTGCCGCAGCCGGTGGACGAGCACGCCGGGGGCACCCTGCGCGAGCTGGCCGGGACGCTGCGCGGGATGCGCCGCTTCCCGCTCACGCTGCTCTTCCTGGCCGCCTTCCTCTGCTACAACGACGGCATCCAGACCGTGATCTCGCAGGCCTCGCTGTACGGCAAGGAAGAGCTGCACATGGGCCAGACCACGCTGATCGCCGGCGTGCTGCTGGTGCAGGTCGTGGCGATCGGCGGCGCCCTGCTGCTGGGCCGGATCGCCCAGCGGTACGGGGCGAAGAAGACCATCCTCGGCTCGCTGGTCGCCTGGACCGTCACGCTGGCCTTCGGCTACTTCATGCCGGCCGACCAGCCGGTCTGGTTCTACGCGCTGGCCGCCGCGATCGGTCTGGTGCTCGGCGGCAGCCAGGCGCTCTCCCGCTCGCTCTTCTCGCACCTGATCCCGGCCGGCCGGGAGGCCGAGTACTTCAGCCTCTACAAGATCAGCGACCGCGGCACCAGCTGGATGGGTCCGCTGGTCTTCGGCCTGGCCTTCCAGGTGACCGGCAGCTACCGGGTGGCGATCATCTCGCTGCTGATCTTCTTCGCGATCGGGTTCGTGGTGCTGCTCCGGGTGCCGGTGCGCCGGGCGATCGAGGCGGTCGGCAACGAGGCGCCCGAGCTGCTCTGAGCCCACGCCGCGCTCTCGAGCCGCGTCGCACCCGCCGCAACGGTGGGGCGGCGCGGCTCGGTCGTTCGCACGGCGGCGAGGTCACGGTGCCAGCTCCGACCCCCGGCTTGGCACCGGTACCCTCCGTGGGACCAATGAGCACGATCGGTCACCCCGGCGGCGCCGGGCGCGTACCGTGTCCGGGTATGGCAGACGACGGGTCCGAACTGACGCGGGACGAGGTCCTGCGGGCACTGGCCGCCCTGGAGGCCGGGTGGGCGGGTGACGAGCAGGCGCTCGCCGTCCTCGGCGAGCGGGCGCCGGGCGAGCGCGCACTGCCCGCGCTGCTCGCCCTCTACGGCGAGCGGACCCTCCAGGCCCTGCTGACCATCGCCATCAGCGGCCAGGAGACCCCCTCCTCCGAGCAGGCGCTGGCCTGCGCCGACGAACTGGCGCACACCGTGGTCGGCCGGATCAGCGGGGTGCTCGGGCAGGCACTGGAGTCCTGGGCGGCCGGCGCGGGGGACGACAGCGCGGCGGCCTGCCAGATCGCCCGCACGGTGATCGGCGCGATCGCCGCGGTCAGCCAGGACGCGGACGGCGACGACGTGCTCCCCCTGCTGGCCGCCCTGCGGACCCAGACGCTGCGCGAGAGCTGCTGACCGGGCCGGTGGCGGCCCGACCTGCCGTGCCGCCCGGGCCACCCGGAGCAGGCGACTGACCGCGGGGGTCCGGTCGGCGGGGCTACGACGAGGGGTCCGGGCCGCCGCTGCTGCTCTGCCACGGGGCGCCGACCTGGAGCACCTTCACCGACCTCGACGTGGTCGAGCTGCCGGCAGCGCGGCACTTCGTCCAGGAGCACGCACCGGACGCGATCGCGGCGGCGATCGCGAAGCGGTTCCCGTGAGCGGTTCGGCGTGCGATGCCGAACCGGACCCCGGTGCTCGGCTCCCGTCACGGGCAGGGCCCACACTCCCCCGACGCCCCGCCCGCACCCCCGTGACGGGCGGGACGTCGGCGTGGTCCGGCCGGTGGAGCCGTCAGGAGAGCGTCCGGCAGAGGTCCTCCCCCTGGTGCTGCGTCAGGACCTGTGGCTGGTCACCGGGGTGGACCAGCATCCGCACGCCGCCGCTGTACAGGTACTCGCCGGGTGCCAGGTACGGGTCGCCGGGGTGGACGGTGACGCTCAGGTGGGAGGCGGGCGGGATCACCCAGAGGTGGCTGCCGTCGGGCAGGTAGCTGAGGGCGCCGCGGCCGCTCTGGTCCCGGACCACCGTGCGGCCGGTGTCCAGGTTGGTGTAGCTGACCACCAGCGGGCCACGGAAGAGGAGCTTCTTCGGCGAGCCGTCGGGGTAGGTCGCGGCGGTCTTCACCTCCTCGCCGTCCGAGACGATCCCCAGGTGGAGGTGGAAGGAGCAGACCGTACCGGCCGGATCGTCCTCCGGCTGACTGCGGAACGGCCGCCACCCGCCGCCACCCTGGGCGGCGGCGGCCTGGGTGCCCTGGGCCTGCGCTAGGGGCGCGGCGAGCAGCACGGCGGCGGCCGCCAGCGCGGCGACCGGGAGCGCCCGGCGCGAACGGCGGCGGCGCGGGCGGGAGTCGGGGATCGGCAGGTCACGCATGGCATCGCCTCCACGGACGGTGGGAAGGTGTCCGGCGCCTGTCGGGCGGGCCGGGCGGTGACTATCGTCGGTACCCGGCGGGTCGACCGCGATGCTTTCGGCGGGGGCCGAAACCCCGCCGGTCCGGGCGGACCCCGCCGAGGGGGGCATGGGCATGCTGCGGATCCACTTCACCACCGAGGACCTGCTCGGCATCCGCTTCGCCGACGGACCGGCGCCGCTGCTGGAGCTGTCGATGGCCGTCGCGATGCTGCAACGCGACGACACCGACCCGGGGTTCACCCGCTGGCGACGCGGCCTGCGGAGCGCCGGCGCCGCCGCCACGGTGGCCCCGCTGCGCGAGCTGGTGCCGCCCAGCGGGGCCGGGCCGCTCTTCCTCGACCCGCCGAGCGCCGACCTCGACCAGGGCCTGGAGCTGGTGCGCAGCGCCGGAAACGCGCTGGTCCGCCAGGAGCTGACCCGGATCTGCGCGGCCGGGCTCCCCGTCACCCCGCTGCTGCGCCGCCTCGCCGACCAGGACCAGGAGGCCTGGCAGTACCTGGAGACCAGCCTGCGCGCCGCCCACCGGACGGTGATCGGCGACGCCTGGCCCCGACTGCGGGCCGGCTTCGACACCGACCTCGCCTGGCGCACCCGGGTGCAGCGGGAACAGGGGCTGCGCGGCATGCTGGCCGGTCTGCACCCGGGCGGCCGGTGGCGGGACGGCACGCTGGAGTTCCCGGTCAGCAAGGAGTTGGAGGTCCGGCTGGACGGCGGCGGCCTGGTGCTGCTGCCCTCCACGCACTGGACCGGGCGACCGCTGGTCGGCACGTACTCCGGCGAGACGGTCCTGGTCTACTCGGCGCTGACCGCGCTCCCCTACCTGCTGGACGCCGACCCGGCCCCCGGCGCCGACCCCGAGGACCCGCTCGCCGCCCTGCTCGGCCGGACCCGGGCCGGCGTGCTGCGCCTGACGCTGCGTGAACCGACCACCAGTCAGCTGGCCGCCGCGCTGGGCATCGGCCTCGCCTCCGCCTCCGAGCACGCCCGCACGCTGCGCCGGGCCGGCCTGGTCAGCACGGTCCGCGCCGGCCGCGCGGTCCGGCACAGCTGCACCGCCCTGGGCCACCGGATGCTCGCCGCGGCGGCCGCCGAGGGCGCCGCCCCCCGATCGGGCACCAACCATTCTCGTCATATTGACGCTAACCAGCCACATCCTTTATCGTCATCTCGACGAGAAGGAGGCCTTCCTCATGGCTGACATCACCAAGCGCTTCGGTCTGCGGCACCTGCGCGCCACCCCCACCGCCCACATCCGGCACCTGCGCGGGGGCAAGCCGGCCCACGTGGGGACCGGACTGGCCTTCTGGTTCCGGCCGTTGGCGGCGGCGATCTCCGAGGTGCCGGCGGACGACCGGGAGCTGTCGCTGGTCTGCCACGCCAGGACCGCCGAGTTCCAGGACCTGGCCATCCAGGCCACCCTGACCTACCGCATCACCGATCCCGAACTCGCCGCCACCCGGGTGGACTTCAGCATCGACCCGGACACCGGCGTGTGGCGCGGCGATCCGCTGGACCAGCTGGGCACGCTGCTCACCGAGACCGCCCAGCAGCATGCACTGGAGCTGATCGCCCGCACCCCGCTCGCCGCGGCGCTGGCCGACGGGGTGAGCACGGTGCGCCGGGCGATCGCCGAGGGGCTGGCGGGCGACGCGCGGCTGGCCGAACTCGGGCTCGCGGTGCTCGCGGTCCGGATCACGGCGCTGCGGCCCGAACCCGAACTGGAGCGGGCGCTGCGCACCCCGGCGCGCGAGCAGGTGCAGCAGGAGGCCGACCGGGCGACCTACGAGCGGCGCGCCGTCGCGGTCGAGCGGGAGAGCAAGATCGCCGAGAACGAGCTGACCAACAAGATCGAGATCGCCCGCCGCGAGGAGGAACTGGTCACCCGCCAGGGCGCCAACGCCCGCCGCGAGGCGGAGCAGCAGGCCGCCGCCGACCAGATCCGCGCCGAGGCCGAGGCGCTGCGCCGCACCCGCCTGGCCACCGCCGAAGCCGAGGCCGGCCGGCTGCTCGCCGACGCCCAGGCCGCGGCCGAACTGGCCCTGGGCGAGGCCAAGGCCGCCGGTCAGGCCGCCTGGCTGACCGCCCACCAGCAGGCCGGGCCCGAGGTGCTGCAGGCACTCGCGCTCACCCGACTGGCCGAGAACCTGCCGAAGATCGACAGCATCACGCTCACCCCCGACCTGCTGACCGGCCTGCTGGCCCAGCTGGGCCGCCCCGCGCCGACGGGCGGCGACCGATGACCCTCGCCCCGCGGGTCGTGCTGGTCCACCGGCACACCGAGTACCAGGAGTTGCTCGCCCGCCACGGCTCGCGCGGCCAGGCCGCCTTCTTCCTGGCCGGCCGCGGGCGGTCGCTGGACGAGGTGGAGCAGCGCCACCAGCAGCTGCAGGCGGCGCTGAACGCGGTGGCCGGCGCGGTGCCGCTGGACTGGCGGCGCAGCCGGGTCGAGCGCGGCGACCTGGACCGGTTCCTCTTCACCCCCGAGGACCTGGTGCTGGTGGTCGGCCAGGACGGGCTGGTGGCGAACGTGGCCAAGTACCTGACCGGGCAGCCGGTGATCGGGATCGACGCCGAGCCGGGCCGCAACGCGGGCGTCCTGGTCCGCCACCGGCCGACGGACGCCGCCGAGTTGCTGCGCCTGGCCGCCTCCCCGGCGGTGACCGGGCAGCTGGCCGAGCGCACCATGGTGGAGGCGGTGGCCGACGACACCCAGCGCCTGCTCGCGCTCAACGAGGTCTACCTCGGCCAACGCGGCCACCAGACCGCCCGCTACCGCCTCGCCCCGCCCGGCGGCGCCCCCGCCGAGGCGCAGGCCTCCTCCGGCGTCCTGGTCGGCACCGGCACCGGCGCCACCGGCTGGTGCCGCTCCGCCTGGCTGGAGCGCCGCAGCGAGCTGGTCCTGCCCGCCCCCGAGGCGCCCGAACTCAGCTGGTTCGTCCGCGAGGCCTGGCCCTCCCCGGTCACCGGCACCCGCCAGGTCCAGGGCCGCTGCACGGCGGGCGAGGAACTGGCCCTGACCGTGGAGTCGGACCAGCTGGTCGTCTTCGGCGACGGCGTCGAGTCGGACGCCCTCCAGCTCACCTGGGGGCAGACGGTCCGGATCCGGGTGGCCGAGGAGCGACTGCGCCTGGTGCTGTGACCTGATCCGGGGTCAGGGGACCAGCGGCCCGGCCAGCACGCCCAACCCCGCCGCACGGTCCCCGGCCCAGCTCACCGATCCGGTGTCCCGCGGCTTGCGCCCCCACAGCATCAGCAGCAGGTCCTGGGCCGTGCCCGAGACCTCCGCGACCGGCTCACCGGGCCCGTAGGCCCAGGAGCGGCCGGAGTCGGTGGCAGTGATCCGCACGGCCTGCTCGGGACGGGTGGCGGCCCCCCTGGCGATCATGCGGGGCGCCATGGTGTCGAAGACCTCGGCGACCCCGTCGGCGGCGAGCGCCACGTCCATCGGCGTCACCGAGCCGACCGCGTGCTCGGCGTCCCAGCGGTGCATCAGCGTCTCCTGACTGCGACGCCGCCGCCAGAACCCGACCGTGTGCGGCGGGGAGAACGTCCACGCCTCGGTCGCGGGATCGACCGACAGGGCCTCCACGAGCGCGTCCGCCGTCTCGGCGTACCAAGCCCTGAGACCGGCCGGATCCCGGGGTGCGGCGCCCTCGTCATAACTGTCGCCGTGCCCCTCCCGAACGGCCGCGACGACCCACAGGTTCCCCGCCCCCATGTGCACGGCCAGATCCGCCAGGCGCCACCCCCCACAGTGCTCGACCGGAGCGGACAAGTCACCATCCAGCACGGCACCGAACGCATCCAGTTCCCGCCGAAGAACACCCAGGTAATCCATGGCGCCAAGATACCGCCCACCGCCCGCCCGGGACTCGCCGCAAGGAATAAGGGCGAATGTTGCCCGATGCGGCACGAGGAGCCGTCACCCCGCGAGCCGGCGGGCCAGGTCGAGCAGGTCGGGCAGGTGCAGCACGCGGCCGCCGGAGCCCGGCAGCGGCACGTGCAGCGGCTCCGTCCAACGGACCGGGATCGCGTCCAGCCCGTAGCAGGCACCCGCGAGCCCGCCGGTGACCGCCGCGACGGTGTCGGTGTCCCCGCCCAGGTCGATCGCCGCCCGCAGGGCCTCCGCGAAGCTCGTGGTGGTGCGCAGCGCCCAGACCGCGGATCCCAGGCAGGGCCAGACCGCGCCGTTGGCCTCGGTGGCCCGGTCCGGATGCCAGTCGGGGGCCAGGACGGTGGCGTACCGCTGGCGGTGCTCGGCATCGACGAGCGCCAGGGTGGCGGGGAGCGCGGTGAGGGGGTCGTCGCCGGCCAGGGTCACCCGGATGAGTTCGTGGAAGATGGCGGTGCCTTCCCCGGCAGCGCCGTCCCCGTGGGTCAGGGCCGCGATCCGGCGGGCCGCCACCATGGTGGCCGCCGGGCCCGCTGCCGCGAAGTGGACCGCCGAGGTCGCCGCGCGCATCAGCGAACCATTGCCCGCCGCGCGGAGGTTGACCTGGAAGTGCATCGCGGCGGCCAGGTCCCAGGGCTCGCCGTTGGTCAGCACGTCCTCGGTCTGCAGACCGATGTCCTTGGGCTCGGCGCCTGCCCAGCACTGGAAACGGGCGAAGATGTCCGGGAGGTCCAGTCCGCCCCGCTCAAGGAGCGACTCCGCGACCAGCACCGCCATCTGTGTGTCGTCCGTCGCCTCGCCGGGGTCCCAGCCGCCGCCCCCGCACATCTCCCCGCTCCCGGACCCGGGGAAGCGCGCGGAGAACGCCCCCGCCGGCCCGAACTCGAAGGGCGCCCCCAGTGCGTCCCCCACCGCCGAGCCCACCACCGCACCTGCCGCCCGCTGCATCCGCTCCATCGGCGCAGACTATCCCGCACACGCGAGGCGCTCTGGGAGCCCGGCACCGGCCTGGGTGCCAGGGTCCTGGCGGGCGACCGGCGGCGGGGGTGGTGGGCCGCCGGTCGCTGGTGGGGGGTCAGGGGGTGGGCTGCGGCTGGGTGACGCAGTGGATGCCGCCGCCCTGGTTGCCCAGGTTGTCGATGTTGAGTTGGACGATGGTGCGGTCGGGGAAGAGGTTCTGCAGGACCTGGCGGGCGTTGGCGTCGGCCGTGCGGTCGCCGAACTGGGCGGAGATGACCGCGCCGTTGCAGACGTAGTAGTTGGCGTAGGAGTCGACGAAGTTCACGCTGGTCTGGCGGATCAGGTTGTAGTCCGGCGACTGGAGGGCGGTGACCGAGATCGGGCTGCCCGCGGCGTCGGTGGCGCCGGCGAGGGTGTCGTACTGCTGCTGTTCGTCGTCGGACCAGATGTCCGGCGGGTCGGCCGGGTTGGGGGTCTGGACCAGGGCGGCGCCGGGGGCGAGGAAGCGGGAGGTGGCGTCGACGTGGTCGTCGGTGATGTCCTGGCCGCTGATGCCGGGGAACCAGATGACCTGGGCGGCGCCGTAGGCGGCGCACATGGCCTGCTCGATCTGGGTCTGGGTCAGGTTCGGGTTGCGGTCGGGGTTGATGATGCTGCTCATGGTGGCCATCAGGGTCCCCGCGCCGTCGGTCTCGATGGCGCCGCCCTCGCTGACCAGGCCGGCGGGGGTGAAGGCGAGGCCGAGGTGGGCGGCGAGGCGCTGGGCGACCAGGGCGTCGTTGGCGTGCTGGCTCTGGTGGTTGCCCCAGCCGTTGAAGTTGAGGCCGACGGTGTCGAGGCCGCCCGTGCCGTCGGTGCGGAAGACCGGTCCGGAGTCGCGCAGCCAGCAGTCGTCGACGGGGATGGAGCCGATGACGGTGACGTTGCCGTTGGTGCAGGCGCGTCTGGCGGCCGCGACGCTGGCCGCGTTGGCGAGCAGGGAGACGGGCTCGAAGCGGGCGATGGTGTCGGCGATCAGGGCGATGTTCGCCTGCATGCCGGCGAGTTTGCGGCCGTAGATGGCGGTGCTGTCCGGCCAGGCCATCCAGGTGCGGGTGTGCGGGGCGCTGTCGATCGGGACGGCGAACGCGCCTGTTGCGGCGCGGGCGCGGCGGGGGGCGGGGTGGCCGGCGGCGAAGGCCGAGGATCCGGTCGCGACGGTCACGGCGGTGCCGACGGCGGCTAATCCGGCTGCGGCGAGGAAGCTCCGGCGGTCCGGACGGTGGTCGCTCATGTGAGGGGATCTCCTGTCAACTCGCGGTGGGGGTAACGGGATTGAGCAGAAGAGTAAAACTGACCAAGCGCTCGGTCAATTCCTTTGGCAGGATTCGGTGCCGGGCCGCTCGTTACAGTGGTGCGCCATGGCGACTCGTGCGAACGACCAGACCCCCTCCCCCGGTCGGCCACGCGGTTCGGGCAAGGGCGAGCAGACCCGGGCCCGGCTGATCGCGGCCGCCCGCACCCTGCTGGCCGGCGAGAGCGCCGGGCGCTTCACCACCCGCAACGTGGCCGCGCTCTGCGGGCTCTCCCACGGGATGTGCCACTACCACTTCCAGGACCGCACCGACCTGATCGTGGCGGTGATCGAGGACATCCGGCCGGAGTGGATCACCCCGCTGGAGGAGGCGGTGGCCGGCCCCGGCCGGTTCGCCGAGCGCGCCGAGCGGGTGATCGCCCTGCTGACCCGGCCCGAGAGCCCGGACCTGGCGCACCTGCACGCGGCGCTGCACTGGCTGGCGCTGAACGACGAGCGGGTCCGGGCGGGTCTGGAGGAGGAGTACCGGCGGTGGCGCGCCTGCTTCGTCCGGCTGTTCCAGGTGCTCGCCGACGAGCGGGCCGACGAGCGAGCCGAGGAGAGCGGCAGGGAGGGTGGCGGAGACGCGGAGCTGGATCCCCGCCTGCTGGGCGAGTCCTTCGCCGCGGCCGTGGACGGGCTGGCCGCCTTCCAGTCCCTGGAGCCGGAGTTGGCGGCGGAGGCCGTGCTGCGCGCGCTGATGGCCTCGCTCGCCGCCGGGGCGTGACGGTGCCGCCCTCAGGGACCCGCCACCGCCTCCGCCGCTTCCGCCGCCGCGCGTTTGCGGCGTTCCACCCGGAAACCGGCGACGACCGTGACGGCCAGGCTGGTGGCGATGATCGCCTCGGCCCAGAAGAAGGAGACGTAGTCGAAGAGCGACCCGATCGGCGGTGAGCCGGGGGCGGCGTTGCGCATGCCGACCAGGGCGAAGAGGGTGGCGGCCATCCAGCCGAGCGAGGGCCAGACGAGTCCCTGGCCCGCGCGGTAGAGGACCTCGGCGCCGGCCATGACGGCCAGCGCGAGCGCCCACATCGCCGCGATCATGAACCAGGCCAGGATGAAGGTGCTGCGGGCCCGGGACACCCGGGCGTCCAGGTAGGCCGCGCCGGACCCCACGGGGTTGCTGGTGGGCCGGACGACGAAGAACGGGTCGGCGTCGGCGAAGACCAGTCCCACCGGAACGGCCGTGCCCGTGCTGTCCGTCGCGGAGAAGAGCGCGGCGAAGCGGTAGCGGTCGAAGGGGTAGTCGGTGCCGGTGCCGTCGTAGAGGTTGGCCTGCACCGGCTGCGGGGTGGCGGTCTGGCCGGGGCCGGCCCGCAGGTGGGTGCTCGCGGCGGAGTCGGCGGTGATGTCGACCTGGCGGGTGAAGACCGGCGAGTCCGGCGACTCGGCCAGGCTGCCGTGCGGCACCGG
Organism: Kitasatospora sp. LaBMicrA B282; assembly: GCF_050325825.1. Taxonomy (NCBI): domain Bacteria; kingdom Bacillati; phylum Actinomycetota; class Actinomycetes; order Kitasatosporales; family Streptomycetaceae; genus Kitasatospora; species Kitasatospora sp. LaBMicrA B282. The sequence goes on along the minus strand of NZ_JBNQTI010000126.1, from coordinate 11,052 downwards.
CGCGACGTAGAGGGTCAGCTGCAGGGACGTCGGGCTGACGTCCTGTGCGGTGATGTCGAGTTCCACCCAGTCGGGGGTGCTGGGCAGCGCGAGTTCCCGGGTCTGCTGGCGGGTGTCGCGCTCGTCGAGGTAGAGCGCGATGCCCGCGCCGCAGAGCAGCGCCAGCAGCAGCACCACGAGGACGAAGCGGTTCCGGCGCAGCCGGGCGAGGACGGTCACGACCCGGCGACCGCGGGTTGCTGCTGGGTGGCGCAGTGGATGCCGCCGCCACCGGAGGCGATGTGGTTGATGCTCACCTGGGTGACCTTGCGGCCGGGGTGCAGGTCCCCGAGGACGCCGGCGGCGTAGTCGTCGGCGGCCTGGTCGCCGTAGCGCGGCACGATGACCCCGCCGTTGCAGACGTAGTAGTTGACGTAACTGGCCAGGAAGTTCTTGCCGCTGCCCTGGATCAGGTCGAAGTCGGGCTCCGGGAGCTGGACGACCTGCAGCTTGCGGCCCTTGGCGTCGGTGGCCGAGCCGAGCACCTGCAGGGCCTGGTCGGAGGCGGCGGACCAGACGTCGGGCGGAGTGCCGGTGCCGGGGCGGTGCAGCACCACGGTGGCGGGGGCGGCGAACCGGGCCAGCGCGTCGATGTGGCAGTCGGTGATGTCCTGGCCGGCCACGCCCTTGACCCACACCACCTTGGTCACGCCGAAGAGTTGCTCGAAGGCCTGCTCGATCCGGTCGCGGGAGGTGCCGGGGTTGCGGTTGTCGTTCACCCAGCAGCTCTCGGTGGCCAGCAGGGTACCCTCGCCGTCGACCTCGATGCCACCGCCCTCGCCGGTGATCGGTGCCTGGATGCGCGGGATCCCGTAGTGGTCCAGCAGGTTCCGGGCGACCTGGCTGTCGTTGGCGTGGGTCTGCTTGCCGCCCCAGCCGTTGAAGTTCAGGTCGACGCCGGCCAGACCCTGCGGGCCGGTCACGAAGGTGGGTCCGGTGTCGCGGGCCCACAGGTCGTCGACCGTGAGTTCGACGACCTCGACCGAGGAGCCGCACTGCTGCCGGGCCTGGTCGGCCTGGTCGCCGCGGGCCAGCAGCACCACCGGCTCGAAGCCGGCGATGGCCTGCGCCAGGCCGGCGATGTCCCCACGCACGTCCGGGAGTTGGTCGCCCCACACCTCCTCGAGGGCGGGCCAGGCCATGAAGGTGCGGGTGTGCGGCTGCGACTCGACCGGCATCGCCACCCGGGCCGCCGAGGGGCTCGGGCCACCCGGCGCGGGGCTCGGCCCACCTGCTGCGGGGGACGCCCCGGCCGGCGAGGCCGTCGACCCGGCGTCCCCCGATCCGTCCGAGGAGCAGCCGTCGACCAGGGTCAGGGCGGCGAGGCCCGCGCCGGCGCGCAGCACGGTGCGACGGGAGGGGGGCGGGTTCCCCATGACGGCCTCGTTCCGGGTCGGCGGAAGCTCACGTGCTGGCACGATACTGATCGGGCCGGCGGGATTCGGGGCGGCGCACGCCGCCGTCCGGGCGATTCGGCCCCGGGTCCGCCGTCATCGAGGACCGGGAGCGGGGCCGGGACCGGGAGCGGGACCGGCACCGGGAGCGGGAGCGGGAGCCGGGCCGGCAGCGGCTACAGCGCACGGCGTGCGGCGGCGATCCGCTGCGGGTCCCAACCGGGCCGCGGCACCGAGTCCAGCAGCAGCCGGGTGTACGGGTGCCGCGGCGCCGCCAGGACCTCCGCGGTGCGCCCGGCCTCGACGATCCGGCCGTGCCGCAGCACGACGACGTCCTCGGTCACGCAGCGGACCACACCGAGGTCGTGGGTGATGAACAGGTAGCCGATCCCGGTCTGCTCGCGGATGTCGGCGAGCAGGTTGAGGACCTGCGCCTGCACCGAGACGTCGAGCGCGGCGACGGCCTCGTCGAGCACCAGCACGGCCGGTTGCACGGCCAGCGCGCGGGCGATGGCGACGCGTTGGCGCTGGCCGCCGGAGAGGTGGCGGGGCAGCGCCTCGGCCGCCTTGCTGCCGAGGCCCACCTGGTCGAGGAGTTCGGCGACCCGGTGGCGGTGGTCGGTGCCGGGGAAGTGCAGGCGCAGGGTCTCGCGCAGGGCGGCCCCCACCGCGGTGCGCGGGTCGAGCGAGAGGAAGGGGTCCTGGAAGACCAGCTGGACCTGCCGGGCCCGGGCCAGCCGGTGGGCCTTGCCGCGGACCCGCTCGGTGCGGTCGCGGCCGTGCAGCAGGACCCGGCCGGCGTCGGGGCGTTCCAGGCCGACGATGATCCGCGCGGTGGTGGTCTTGCCCGAACCGGACTCGCCGACGATCCCGAGCGAGCCGCCGGCGGCGAGGGTGAAGGAGACGTCGTCGACGGCCCGCACGGCACCGTACGTCCGGCGCAGGCCGCTGACCTCGAGCAGCGGCCCGGACGGCGGCGGCGCGGGCGACAGCGGTTCGGAGCGCGGTTCGGACAGCGGTTCAGACATCGGCGGCGCTCCCCTCGAGGCGGTCACTGTGGTGGCAGGCGGCCAGGTGCTCGGGCCGGCCCGGTGCGGCCTGCGGCTCGGGGGCCGTCTCGCGGCAGCGATCGGTCGCGAGGCGGCAGCGCTCGGCGAACGCACAGCCGGTCAGCTCGCGACGCAGGTCGGGCGGTTGGCCGTCGATGGCGGCGAGCCGGCCGCCGGGGGCGTCGGGACGCGGGGTGGCGGCGAGCAGGGCGTGGGTGTAGGGGTGGCGGGGGGCGGTGAACAGCACCTCCGCCGGGCCGGTCTCCACGATGCGCCCGGCGTACATCACGTAGACCCGGTCGCTGATCGCCGCGGCCAGGCCCAGGTCGTGGGTGACGAAGAGCAGCGCGGTGCCGAAGCGCCGCTGGAGCTCGCCGAGCAGCGCGACGACCTCGGCCTGGCTGGTGACGTCCAGGGCGGTGGTGGGCTCGTCGGCGAGCAGCAGGACGGGATCGCCCATCAGCGCCGCGGCGATGACGACGCGTTGCAGCATGCCGCCGGAGAGCTGGCCGGGGTGGCGGGCGAGGACCGCGTCGGTGAGTCCGACGGCCGCCAGCAGCTCGGTGGCGCGCCGGGTGGCGGCCGCCTGGTCCATGGCGCCGGTGAGGCGGACGGCCTCGGTGAGGAAGTCGCCGATCCGGCGCACCGGGTTGACCGCGGCGCGCGGGTCCTGGAAGACCATGGCGACCCGGCCGGTGCGCAGGGCGCGCAGCTGCCGCAGGTCCATGGTCAGCACGTTCTCGCCGGCGACCCGGACCTCGCCGCCGCGCTCGGCGCCGGTCGGCAGCAGGTGGAGCACAGAACGGGCGGTCAGCGTCTTGCCGGAGCCGGACTCGCCGACCAGCGCGACGGTCTCCCCCGCCGCGATGTGCAGGTCGACGCCGTCCAGGACGGGCCGGGCGGTGCCGGGCAGGCGCAGCCGCAGGTCGCGGATGTCGAGGGTGCGGGTCGCCGCCGGTGTCGGTGTGGGTGGCGGTGTCGGTGTCGGTGGCGGTGTGGGTGTGCTGCGGGTCATCGGTCCCTCCTGGCGACCTGGTCGGCCCAGCGCTCGCCGACGACGTTGAAGGCGACCACCGTCAGCACCAGCGCCAGGCAGGGCAGGATCGCGGAGAGCGGGTAGCCGCGCTGGATGGCGGTCTGGCCGTCGAAGACCATCCGGCCCCAGTCCGGGGTCAGCGCCGGGACGCCGAGCCCGAGGTAGGAGAGGCCGGCCAGGTCGATCAGGGCGTAGCCGAAGTTGATGGTGGCCTGGGCGAGGACGACCGGGGCGATGTTGGGGACGATGTGGCGCAGGCAGATCTGCAGCGCGGAGTGGCCCTGGACCTGGTGCGCGGCGACGTAGGGGCGCGCCCGTTCGGCGAGGACCAGGGAGCGGGCCAGGCGCGAGACGTAGGGCAGGTAGGCGATCGCCAGCGCGATGACCGGTGCCAGCAGGCCCTCGCCGTAGACGGAGACGACGAGGATGGCGAGCAGCATCCCGGGGAAGGCGAAGACCAGTTCGGTACTGCGGGAGAGCACCGAGTCCAGCCATCCGCCGCGCCAGCCGGCCGCCACACCGACGGCCAGGCCGGCGAGGGTGGAGAAGGCCACCACCCCGAGCGGCCCGAGCAGCGAGCTGCGCGCGCCGAGCAGCAGCCGGGAGAGCGTGTCGCGCCCGGCGGCGTCCACCCCGAGCAGGTGGTGCGCGGACGGCCCGGCGAGCACGCTGCCCAGGTCGACACTGTTGGGGTCGCTCGGGGCCAGCCAGGGGGCGAGCAGCGCGGCGAGCACCACCAGCACGGCGAAGGCGAGGCAGGCCCGGGCGAGCGGCTGCTTCGGGGTGCGCAGCCGGGCCGGGCCCGGGCGCCGGGTGAGGACGGTGGTCATCCGGACCTCCGGGCGCCGAGGGTGATCCGCGGGTCGACCAGCGGGTGCAGCAGGTCGACGATCAGGTTCACGGTCATGAAGAGGGCGACGACGATCAGCGAGATCGCCTGTACGGTCGGGAAGTCCTTGGTGGTGGTGGACAGTTCGAGGAGCTGGCCGATACCGCCGATGCTGAACGCGGACTCCACCAGGACGGTGCAGATGATCAGGGTGGAGACGATCAGGCCGCCGGTGGTGAGCACGGTGCCGAGCGCGTTGCGGAAGACGTGCCGGCGGATCACCTGCCGCTCCGGCACCCCGCGGCTGCGGGCGACGGTCACGTGCTCGCTGTCCAGCTGTTCCAGCATGGCGGCGCGGGTGACCCGGGCGAGCATGCCGATCAGGTAGAGGGCGAGCGCGACGGCGGGCAGGGTGAGGTGCCGGAGCATGTCGAGGAAGCCGTGGCCGGTGCCGGTGGTGGGGAACCAGCCGAGGCGGATGGCGAACAGGCCCTGCAGCAGCACGGCGGCGACGAAGGACGGGGTGCCGACCGCGAGCGTGGTGGTGACCAGGATCGCCGAGTCGGTGGCGCCGCCGCGCACCGCACCCACCCAGCCAAGCACCAGGCCGGCGACGACCACCAGGACCAGCGCCATGGCGACCAGCAGCAGCGTGCTGGGCAGCCGGTCGGCGAGCAGCCGGGAGACGTCGGTGCGGTACTCGATCGAGCGCCCGAAGTCGCCGTGCAGCAACTGGTCCAGCCAGCGCAGGTAGCGCAGGTAGAACGGGTCGTCCAGGTGGTACTCCGCGCGGATCGCCGCCAGCGCGGCCGGCGAGGCCGAGCGCCCGGAGAGCAGGAAGCTCGCCGGATCGCCCGGTGCCAGGTAGAGCGCGCCGAAGATCACGAAGGAGGCGCCCAGCAGGGTGGCGGCCATCTCCAGCAGCCGCCGCAGGGCGAAGCGCAGGAAGCTCACCTGGCCGCCCCCACGTCGGCCGCCCACGGGTAGTACAGGTAGCAGATGGTGGTCGGGGCGCCGGTGATCCGCTTGTTCAGGAAGAGCGAGGTGGGCCACTCGGCGACCGGGATCCACAGCACCTGGTCCGCGGCCTGCTGGTTGAGCTTGGCCTCCACAGCCAGCCGCTGCGCCGGGTCGTAGGCGGCGGTGACCTGCTGGACCAGGTCGTCGTAGGACTTGTCGCTGTAGCCGGCGTAGTTCTGGTAGCCGCCGGTCTGGAAGTTGGTGAGCAGGTCCATCGGGTCGGTGATGGACAGGTAGTAGGTCTCGGGGAACATGTCGATGCCCTCGCGGGCCTTGGGGTCGGTGAAGAGCGCGGTGAAGGCGTTCGGGGCGATCGTCTTCAGCCGGATGTCCAGGCCGATCTTCGCGCCCGCGGACTGCACCGCGGTGGCCAGCAGCGAGACGTCCTGGCCGATCGAGCTGGTGGCCATGGTCAGCGTCTTGCCGGTCGCCCCGGCCTGCTTGACCAGCGCGGTGGCCTGGGCGAGGTCGGCCGCAGTGGGCGGCAGCTGGGCGAAGGCGGCCTGCTGGGCGGCGGGGTCGGCGGCCCAGGCGGCCTTGGCGGTGAGCGAGTCGGTCGCGGTGCCGGCGCCGCCCAGGCCGCTGTCGACGAAGCCCTGGCGGTCCAGCGCCAGCGACAGCGCCTTGCGCACCCGGACGTCGCCGAGCGGGCCCTGCATGTTGGTGATGTCGACGTTGACGGTGCTCAGGCCCTCGCCGTAGTAGAGCGTGCCGACGCCGCTGTTCCGCAGCCGGGCGTAGCTCTCGGAGGGGATCAGGTAGCCGCCGTCGACCTCGCCGGTGAGCAGCGCGTTGGTGCGGGCGGAGGGGTCGGTGAGGAAGTCGAAGGTGACCTTCTTCGCCTTGGCCCTGGTGCCCCAGTAGTCGTCGAAGCGGTCCAGCTCGAGGGACTGGCCCTTGTTCCAGGTGCCGAGCCGGAACGGGCCGGTGCAGTCGAGGCTGCCGCTGGTGCCGTAGTCCTTGCCCGCCGCCTGCACGCCGTGCGCACTGGCGACCACGCCCGCGGTGGTGGCCATGTACTGGATGAACTGGGAGTCGGGGGTCTTCAGTTTGACGGTGACCTGGAGCGGGCCGGTCGCCGTGATGCTGTCGACGTGCTGGAAGACGCTGGCCCAGGCCCCGCCGGTGGCCGGGTCCAGCTGCCGCTGCAGGCTGAACACCGCGTCGGCGGCGGTCATCGTGCTGCCGTCCTGGAACTTCACGTCCGGGCGCAGGTCGAACACCCAGGTGCTGGGGTCCGGGTTGGTCGCCTTCGCGGCCAGGCCCGGCTCCTCCTTGAGCTGCGGCGTCCACCGCATCAGGCTCTCGCAGACGTTGGAGAGGATGGTGTTCTGCGGGTAGTCGAAGGCCTGGAGGTAGTCCAGGGTGGGCGGTTCGGCGTACAGCGCCCAGCTGAACGAGTCGAGCTCGCCCTTGGCCGCGGGCGTGCCGTCCGAGAGGGTGACGGCGGTGCGGGCGCCGCCGCCCTGCTGCGGCGGGCCGGCGCAGGCGGCCAGCAGCGCGAGGGCGCTCAGCGCGGCGGCGGCCAGGCCGAGCCGGCCGACCGGGCGCGCGGATCTGCCGGGTGGGGGCACGGTGGGGGTCATCTTCGCTCCTTGACCGTCGGGGAGGGGTGTCAGGCTCCGGTGCGGGCGGCGGGGAGTTGCTGGGTGATGCAGTGGATCCCGCCACCGCCGTAGGCGATCACCCGGGTCCGCACCCCGACCACCTCGCGGTCCGGGCAGGCGGCGGCCAACACGGCCACGGCGCCCGCGTCCTCGGGGTGGTCGGCGATCGGCACCACGACACCGCCGTTGGCCAGGTAGAAGTTGAGGTAGCCGACCTCGGTGCGCCGCCCCGCCACCTCGACGAAGGCGGCCTGCGGCAGGTCGATGATCTCCAGCGGCCGGCCCTGGGCGTCGGTGGAGTGCTCCAGCACCGCGCGGTTGGCGCGCATCCGGGCGTGGTCCGGGTGCTGCGGGTCGGCCGGGAGCTGCACGACGACCCGGCCCGGGGCGACGAAGGCGCACACCCCGTCCACGTGGCCGTCGGTCTCGGTGTCCAGCAGGCCGCCGTAGGGCAGCCAGATCACCTTGCGGACGCCGAGCCGGGCCTTCAGTTCGGCCTCGATCTGCGCGCGGTCCATCCCCGGGTTGCGGTTGGGGTGCAGCAGGCACTGCTCGGTGGTGATCAGGGTGCCCTCGCCGTCGACGGTGACCGCGCCGCCCTCCAGGATCATCTCGGAGCGGATCGCCGGCAGGCCCAGGCGCTCCAGCAGCAGCGCGCCGATCCGGTCGTCGGCGTCGTAGGGGTGGTGCTTGCCGCCCCAGGCGTTGAAGCGGAAGTCGACACCGGCGCGGCGGCCCTGCTCGTCGAGGACGAAGAGCGGTGCGCTGTCGCGGAACCAGGAGTCGTCCATCGGCAGCTCCACCACCTCGACGTCCGCGCCGCACAGGTCGCGCGCCTCGGCGCCGTGGCCGGGCGGCGCCGCCATGGTGACCGGCTCGAACCGGGCGATGGCGCGGGCGACTTGGGCGTACTCGCGCTTCGCCTCGGCCAGCGTCTCGCCCCACAGGTCGGGGCGGACGGGCCAGGCCATCAGGCAGCCCTCGTGCTCGGTCCACTCGGCGGGCATGCGGAAGGTCATCGGGAGCCCTTCTGTTCGTTCGCGATTGCTGGGCAAGGGAGTTGGGCGCTTCAGGCGGCGGGCGGAACGGCCGGCTGGGACTGGGTGGCGCAGTGGATGCCGCCCCCGCCGCTCGCGATGGTGTCGATGGCGACCTGGACGACGTCCCGCCCGGGGAACTCGGCCTGGAGGATCGCGTAGGCCGTGGCGTCCGCGCCACCGTCACCGAACTGCGGGACGAAGACGGCGCCGTTGGCGGTGTAGAAGTTGGTGTAGCTGGAGAGGAAGTCCTTGCCGGTGCCGCGGATCAGGCTGCGGTCCGGGCCCGGGAGCTCCACCACGGTCAGGGCGCGCCCCTGGGCGTCGGTGGCGCTCTGCAGGACCTGCTTGGCCTGCTGGTAGACGTCGATCCAGAGCTGCGCGGTACCCGGGCCCGGCCGGTCGAGGACGACCCGGCCCGGCGCGGTGAACCGGGCCAGGCAGTCGACGTGGTCGTCGGTGATGTCCTGGCCGGCCAGGCCGGCGAGCCAGATCACCTTGTCCAGGCCGAGCGTGGACTTCAGCGCCTGCTCGACCTGGTCCTGGCTCATCCCGGGGTTGCGGTTGGCGTTGACCAGCGAGCTGACGGTGGCCAGCAGGGTGCCCTGACCGTCCGTCTCCAGCGCGCCGCCCTCGCCGGTGAAGGACGCGCGGATCCGGTCCACGCCGAACTCGGCGAGCAGGCCCGCGGCGACCGCCGCGTCCTCGGCGAACGGCTGGTAGTACGGGGTGCCGGTCTTGCCCCAGCCGTTGAAGCCGGTGTCGACGCCGGCGATCGCGCCCGGACCGGTGACGAAGGTCGGGCCGAAGTCGCGGATCCACAGGTCGTCGTCGGCGAGCTCCAGGACGGTGATGGCGTAGGCGGCGCCGGGGCCGCAGGCGTAGCGGGCGTCGGCGGCCTGGTCGGGGCGGGCGATCAGGACGACCGGCTCGTAGCGCGAGATCTGGTAGGCGAGGTTGGCGATGTCGCCGCGGACCGCGCCGAGTTGGTCGCCCCAGATGGAAGCGAGGGCGGGCCAGGCCATGAAGGTGCGCTCGTGCCGGTCGGTTTCCGCGGGCATCCGCAGCGTCGGGGTGCCGGCCGGTGCCGCGGCCCGGGCGGGGGCGGCGAAGGCGGCGCCCAGCGCGGCCAGCGGCAGGGCCGCGGCGCCGAGCTGCAACAGGCGGCGCCGGGAGGTGGTGGGGAGGTGCATCGAAGCTCCCTGATGGGGGTCGGGAGGCGGGGTGTGCCCCGCATCCTGCTGCAAACTGAAAATTCAGTCAAGAGATCGCGCAAGCGAGCGGGTCGATCGCTTCGAACCAGCCCAGTCGCTGAGCTCGGGCGTGCGTGATCCAGCGCTGTCCGGCGGCACTTCGCCTTGCGCTGGCATCGTTCGCATCCTGAGAATCAGGTCAGTAAATTGCTCACACCGCGCCGTCGGCCGGGTACAGTGGGGGATCGTGTCGGACCGTCGAACAGAGATACTCAAGGCCGCGACCCGGGTGATCACCCGGCGCGGCGTGCGCGGACTGCGGGTGGGCGAGCTGGCGGCGGAGGCGGGTGTCTCGACCGCGCTGATCTACTACCACTTCACCGACCGCGCCGGGATCCTGCGCCGAACCCTGGAGTTCATCAGCGACCGCGCCGATCGCTACACCGCCGAACGGCCCGCGGAGCAGCGCCCCGACGACCCCCGGGCCGACCTGGCGCAGGTCCTGCTCCTGGAGCTCCAGGACCTCCCCGAGGTGCGCGAGAACAGCACCGCCTGGGGCGAGTTGAGAGCCAGCGCGATCTTCGAGCCCGAGCTGCGCGAGGACCTGGCGAAGGCCACCCACACCTGGGTCCACGAGATCGCCGAACTGCTCGCCCGCGCCGACCCTGGCGGCACCGCCCCGGCGCACGCGGCGGCGGCCGAGCGGCTGACCGCGCTCGTCGAGGGCCTCAGCATCCGCTGGCTCAGCGGCTCGCTGCCGCTGGACCACGCACGCCGGCTCCTCGCGGGCGCGATCGACGCCGAGCTGACCGCCGGGGAGCGCAGCAGCCGGCCGGCGGGCTGACCGGACAGTCAGCCGCTCGGCGGTCCAGCCGCGCGGCAGCCCGTTCGGCGACTCAGAGCTCGGCGGCTCAGAGGAAGTACAGCCGGCTGAGCGGCACCCGGTCGGCGGGCTGCGAACGCAGCGCCGCGCCGTCGAGGGAGACCGTGCCCGTGCGGTGGTCGACGTCCACCGCTCCGGTGCGGGCGTTGCGGACCAGGTCGCGCGGGCCGATGCCGCGGGTGCCGCGCACGGCGACCCGCCGCCGACGCGTCGTCATGACGTCGTAGGGGCGGCCCGCCGAACCGGACTCGGCCGCGGCCCGGCTGACGAAGGCGACCGACAGATCGGCGGGCGTCGCACCGTGCCCACCGAACAGCGGCCCGTACACCAGCGGTTGGCAGCTGTCGGTGGCGGCGTTCGGATCGCCGGTCACACCGTAGGCGGGGAAGCCCGCCTTGAGCACCAACTGCGGTTTGGCACCGAAGAACGCGGGCCGCCAGAGCACGATGTCGGCCAGCTTGCCGATCTCGATCGAGCCGACCTCGTGCGAGAGGCCGTGTGCGATGGCGGGGTTGATGGTCAGCTTGGCGATGTAGCGCAGCACCCGCGCGTTGTCGTCCTCGGGGCCGTCACCGTCCAACGGCCCGAGCTCGGCCTTCATCTTCCCGGCGACCGCGAAGGTGCGGCGCACCGTCTCGCCGGCTCGGCCCATGCCCTGGGCGTCGGAGGAGGTGATGCCGATCATGCCGAGGTCGTGCAGGACGTCCTCGGCGCCCATGGTGCCCGCGCGGATCCGGTCCCGGGCCATCGCGGCGTCGCCGGGCAGGTCGGTCTTCAGTGCGTGCACCGAGACGATCATCCCGTAGTGCTCGGCGACCGCGTCGCGGCCGAAGGGCAGGGTAGGGTTGGTGGAGGAGCCGATGACGTTGGCGACGCCGGCCATCTTGAGGACGTTGGGGACGTGGCCGCCGCCGCAGCCTTCGATGTGGAAGGCGTGGATGGTGCGGCCGTCCAGGACGGCGAGG
>NZ_JBNQTI010000125.1:24805-27945 GCF_050325825.1 Kitasatospora sp. LaBMicrA B282 | reverse complement strand
CTCCGGCGCACGCCCGCCGCCGGGCGGACCGGCACCGCCGCCGCCGGCCGCGGTGCCCGACTGACCGCGCTGGCCGTGCGGCTGGGCGAACGGCGCGAGGTGGCCCTGCTCGGCTGCCTGATCGCGGCCGGCTGGGCGGGCGCCTTCCCGCTCGTCTCCGACCTCGGCAACCAACGGCTCTGGGGCGAGGTGGCGGCCCCCGGCTACCTGCTGGCCGGGCTGGTCGTGCTCACCCTGCCGCGCCGCTACGCCGGCCGGGTGGCCGCCGCCGTCGCGCTGTTCGGGGCCGTCCTGCTGCCGCTCGGCATGCTGGCCGCCCAGGGGCACCACCAGTCCGAGGTGATGGTGGTCGAACGCTCCGCCCACCTGCTGGTGCACACCGGTACCCCCTACCTCCCGCACCCGGTGAAGGTCACCGACTTCAACCCCTACCTGCCGGCGATGGCGCTGTTCGGCCTGCCGCGCGCCGTGCTCGGCTCCGGCGACGTGTTCACCCGGGTGCTGGGCGACGCCCGGATCTGGTTCGCCCTCAGCTTCCTGGGCTGCCTGACCATCAGCTGGCGGCTGCTGCGCCCGAACCGCCGGCACTCCGCGCTGCTGCCGCTCGGGGTGCTCACCGGCTCGCCGCTGATCGCGCTGATGCTGGCGGTCGGCGGCGTGGACCTGCCGCTGATCGGCGTCTGCTGCCTGGCGACGGCGCTGGCCGCGCGCGGGCGGGCGGTCAACGCCGGCCTGGTGCTGGCGCTGGCCTGCACCCTCAAGTGGACCGCCTGGCCGGCGCTGCCGGTGGCCGTGCTGATGCTCTGGCGGCTGTACGGGCGGCGCCCGGCGGCCCGCGCCGCGCTGACCGCGGTGGGCGTCGGCGTCGCGGTGATCCTGCCGTTCGCGCTGCAACGGCCGCAGGACTTCCTGGACCAGGTGATCCGCTTCCCGCTCGGGCTGGCCGCGGTGCACACCCCGGCCGGCAGCCCGCTGCCCGGCAAGGTGCTCGCCGACCTCGGGCCGGTCGGGCACGCCCTCTCGCTGGTGCTGCTGGTGCTGGGCGGGCTGGCGGTGGCCGGGTGGCTGCTGCTGCGACCGCCGACCTCCGCGGTGGCCGCCGCCGACCTGCTGGCCGCCGGGCTCACGGTGGCCTTCATGCTGGCCCCCGCCGGGCGCTTCGGCTACCTCGCGCTGCCCGCCGTGCTGGCCATCTGGCCCCGGCTGGCCACCCGCTCCTGGACCGGGCGCGCCCCGGTCGCCGCCCGTACGGTGGAGAGCGACACGATCGCGGCCGTCCGGTAGCCGCCCGCTGACGACCAGTGGGCGGCCGGAGCGGCCAGCCCCAGGAGGAGACGCGATGGCCGAGCAGCACCCGCCCGAGGACCCGACGGCCGACGAGCCGGCGCCCGGCGGCCCGCGCCCGGGCCGGCGGCGGTTCCTCGGACTGGCGGGTGCGGCGGCGGCCGGCGTGGGCCTGACCGCCTGCGGGACCGGCGGCTCGGGCACCCGGCAGGCCGCGCTGGCCTCCGCCGCGCCCGGCGTCGGCGGGATAACCGGGGCCGCGCCCTCGGCGTCGGCGAGCAGCGCCGCGCCGCAGCGGGAGAACGACAGGCCGGGCAACCCGGACTGGCGGATCGGCAACGCCGGACCCGATCAGGCGATCGAGGGCTGGGCCGACAAGGTGAGCGTGCTGCCGGGCGAGGGATTCGGCCTGCACGTCTCGACCACCGCGCCGGGCTACCGGATCTCGGCCTACCGGATGGGCTGGTACGGCGGTGCCCGGGGCCGGCTGGTCTGGCAGTCCGAGCAACTGCCCGGTGCGAAGCAGTCGGCCGCCGGGCTCGATCCGCAGACCCGGATGATCAGCACCGACTGGGCGAAGAGCACCACGGTGGACACCACCGGCTGGCCCGAGGGCAGCTACCTGCTGCGACTGGATGCGGCGGGCGGCGCCGGCCAGCGGTACGTGCCGGTCACCGTCCGCTCGGCGAACTGCGCCGGGAAGCTGGTGGTGGTCAACGCCGTGGCCACCTGGCAGGCCTACAACACCTGGGGCGGCTACAACCTCTACAACGGCGAGAACGGCGCCTTCGCGACCCGCTCGCTGGTGGTGAGCTTCGACCGGCCGTACCACGAGTACGACGGCGCGGGCCTGTTCATGGTCTACGAGACCCCGCTGATCGCGCTGGCCGAGCAGCTCGGCCTGCCGCTGGCCTACACCACCAGCACCGACCTGGCCGGGCAGCCCGGTCTGCTCAAGGGCGCGCTCGCGGTGCTCTCGCTCGGGCACGACGAGTACTGGTCGCCCGAGCAGCGGGCCAACGTGGTCGCGGCCCGGGACGCCGGCACCAACCTGGCGATCCTCGGCGCCAACTGCTGCTTCCGCCGGGTCCGCTACGAGCCCTCGCCGACCGGGCCGGACCGTCAGGTGGTCTGCTACAAGGACTCCTTCAAGCAGGACCCGGGCTTCGCCACCACCGGCCTGCCCACCAACGACTTCCGGGTGGGCCCCAAGGCGGACCCGGAGAGCACCGTGCTCGGGGTGATCTACGACGGCTACCCGGTGGACGCGCCCTACGTGGTGGGCAACCCGGGCCACTGGCTGTTCGCCGGTACCGGCGTGCAGCAGGGGGACGCCTTCGAGCACCTGGTGGGCGTCGAGTACGACCGGGTGAACACCGACTTCGACACCCCGCGCCCGATCGAGATCCTGGCCCACTCGCCGGTGGTCTGCGCCGGCCGCAAGAGCTTCAGCGACACCGCCTTCCACAGCGCGCCCGGCGGCGCCGGGGTCTTCGCCAGCGGCACCATGCGCTGGGTCGAGTCACTGGACGCCAGCGGCGACGGCCACAACGGGGCGGACCACGCGATGGACGCCCGGACGGCGGCGATGACCCGGAAGGTGACCGAGAACCTGCTGCGCGCCTTCGCCGCCGGGCCGGCCGGGGCCGCGCACCCGGCGCAGGACAACGTGGCGGCGGTGTACGGGCACTGAGCCCGGCCGGCGTCGAGCACAGCCGCGGCCCTGCTTCTGGAACGGCCGCGGCCCCCGCCCGGAACGGCCGCGGGGGAACGCAACAACGGGGGGGGGGGCGTGGGGGGAATTAGGTTGGTTTTTGTTTTTGTTTTTTTTTTTTTTTTTCGCCCTTCGCCCCCCC
>NZ_JBNQTI010000125.1:0-24795 GCF_050325825.1 Kitasatospora sp. LaBMicrA B282 | reverse complement strand
TTCGGAGCCGATGCAGCCCCCCCTTAGGAAAGGCCGTTTCCCTTGTTTATCGGAGGGATCCGGGAGCGGGGGGCCGCGGGTCGGCCGGGGCCGGGGCTCAGCTGCCGTTGCCGACCTTGAGCACCTCGGCGGCCGCGGGCACCGCAGCGGCGGCGCCGAAGCCGCCCTTGAGCACCTCGACGGAGACCGCCAGGTTGTCCCGGTAGCCGGTGAACCAGCTGTTGGTCGGGTCGCTGGGGTTGCTGGAGACCTCGGCGGTGCCGGTCTTGCCGCCGATGTTGCCGCTCACGCCCTGCAGCGCGTTGTAGGCGGTGCCGCTCGGGTTGGTGAGCACGCTGTTCATCATCGAGCGCAGCTTGGTCAGGGTGTCCGGGGACAGCTGCCGGGCGGCCGTCAGCTGCGGCATGCCGGCCATCAGGACCGGCTGCTTGAACGTTCCGCTGTCCACGGTGGCCGCGACCGAGGCCAGGGTCAGCGGGTTCATCAGGTCCTTGCCCTGGCCGAAGTACTCGCCCGCGGTCTCGTCCTTGGACTGGCCCGCGCCCGGCACCTGGCCGTCGAAGCTGGGGAAGCCGATCTTCCAGTTCAGGCCGATGCCGAACACGTCCGAGGCCTGCTTGTTGAGCGAGCCGGACTGCAGGGTGGTCATGCTCTGCTTGATGAAGGCGGTGTTGCAGGAGACGGTGAAGTCCTGCATGAACGTGTTGTTGGGCTCTTCGTCCTTGAAGTCGTTGTGGTACACCGTGCCGGTGTTGTAGCTGGACGGGCAGGGCATGGTGGCGTTCGGGTCGATCCCGGCCTCCAGCAGCGCGCTGGCGGTGATCACCTTCATGGTGGAGCCCGGCGCGGTCTGGCCCTGCAGCGCCATGTTGAAGCCGGTCGCCGGCGAGTTGGCGACGGCCAGGATGTTCCCGCTGCTCGGCTCGATGGCGACCACCGACGCGGTGGTCTTGAACTTGGCGTACTGCTCGTCGGCGGCCTTCTGGGCCGCCGCCTCCAGGCCGGCGTCGATGGTCAGCTTGATCGGCTTGCCCGGCTTGGGGTCGGTGATGGTGAACAGCGGCTCGGGCTTGGCCTGCGGGTTCGCGGTGTTCACGATCGCCACCCCGGTCCCGGCGTCGGCCGGGTCCTGGGCGGGCGGGTTCTGCGAGAAGTTCACCAGGATCTGGCTGAGCGAGGGGAAGGTCGCCAGCGACTGCCCGTTGCGGTCGGTGACCCTGGTCGGCGGGTTGAAGACCGGCTGCTGGACCAGCGACTCGCCCGCGCCCAGGTGCGGGTTGAGCACGGTCGACGACCAGTGCACGGCGGAGGTGCCGTCGCTCATCTTCACCATGCCCAGGTAACCGGTGTAGTCCCAGGTGTTGGTGGTGCCGGCGAACTCCAGGTGCGACTTGAAGGTCATCGGCAGCTGGAAGGCCGGGGCCGGCGAGGCGGACGGGGCCGGGGACCCACTGGCGGAGGCGCCCGCCGACGGGCTCGCGCTCGGCTTGGCGCTCGCACTGGCCGAGGGCTGCGCGGTGGCCGAGGCGAAGGCCGTGGCGGTGGTCTGCGCGCCCGGGGTCAGGGTGAGCGCGCTCGGCTTCACCTGCTGCTGGAACGCGGTCAGCGCCGCCAGCGCGGCCGTCGGGTCGTCGGTCAGCTTGGCGGCGCCCTGCAGGTCACCGCCGGCCCAGGCGGTCAGGAAGCTCTTGGCGCCGGTCGCGGCCAGGTCGGCCGTCGGGGACTCCGGGACCACCGTGCGGGGCTTGGGGGCGGCGGACTTGGACGAGGTGCTGCCCGAATCGAACAGCGCGTATGCCCCGTAGCCGCCGGCCGCGAGCATGGCGGCGGCGATGCCGCTGACGATGGCGGTCTTCGCGCCCTGACGCATGGTGGTGCTCCCCCTGTGAAGTCGAGGTGAGGATCGGGAGCCGGTCGGGCCGGCAGCCCAGCCTAAGCCGCCGCCCACCGTGCCCCCGCGTCCCGGGGCGCCTCGTGACAGAGCTGGTACACACCTTCCAACGGGTGGGACGGGTTCCGGTCCCACCGGTGGGACCGGTTCAGATCCAGCTGGTGAACCACATCCGGGCCCGCCAGTCGTCGATCGGGATCACCTGGCCGGTGTACAGCGGATAGAAGTAGAGGAAGTTCCAGACCACCGCGAGCACCAGCAGCGCCGCCGCCGCGGTCCCGGCCACCCGGCGTTCGAAGGTCGCCGTCGCGGGCCCGATCAGGGCCCCCACCAGCATGGTCACCGCGAGCACGATGAAGGGGACGAAGACCACCGCGTAGAACAGGAAGATGGTCCGGTGCTGGTACTCGAACCAGGGCAGGTAGCCCGCGCCCAGCCCGCACAGCACCGCACCGGCCCGCCAGTCGCGCCGCAGCGCCCACCGGTACAGGCAGTACACCAGCGCCGCCACGCCGGCCCACCAGAGCAGCGGAGTGCCGATCGCCAGCACCTCGGAGGCGCAGCTGGCGGCCTTGCAGCCGCTCTGCCCCAGGTGCGGGGACTCGTAGTAGAAGGAGACCGGCCGGCCGAGCACCAGCCAGCTCCACGGGTTGGACTGGTAGAGGTGCGGGGTGGAGAGGCTGATGTTGAAGTTGTACATCTGCGCGTGGTAGTGCCACAGCGCCCGCAGCCCCTCCGGCACCCAGGTCATGTCCACCTGGAAGGGCATCCTGACCTTGCCGAGCAGCGGCACCGAGACGAACTCGGTGGACAGCCCGTGCCGGCCCACCGCCCAGTCCCGGCCGTAGCCGCCCTTGCCCGGCACGGTGCTGCTGGCCAGCCAGCCGGACCAGGAGCCGACGTAGACCACCAGCGAGACCAGCACGATCGAGGCGAAGGCGGGCAGCGCGTCGCGGCGCAGCATCGCACGCACCGGCCGGCGCGCCCCGGCCAGGCGGCGCGCGCCCTGGTCCCAGCAGACGGTGAGCAGCACGAAGAAGGCCGCCACGTACAGTCCGCTCCACTTGGTCGAGCAGGCCAGCCCGACGCAGACCCCGGCGGCCAGCCGGTACGGGCGCAGCCCCAGCCGCAGCCGCCCGCCCGCGCCCGCAGCCACACCGGCGGTGCCGTCACCGCCGTCGGCCGGCAGCGCGCGGGCGATCCGGGCCCGGGTGCGGTCCCGGTCCAGCAGCAGGAAGCCGAAGGCGGCCAGGGTCCAGAACATCACGATCAGGTCGAGCAGCGAGGTGCGGCTCAGCACGAAGTGCAGGCCGTCCACCGAGAGCAGCAGGCCGGCCACGCAGCCCAGCAGGGTGGAGCGGAAGAGCCGGCGGGCGATCCGGGCGATCATCAGGATCGACACCGAGCCGAGCAGCGCGACCATGAACCGCCAGCCGAACGGGTGCATCCCGAAGAGCTGCTCGCCCGCGCCGATGATCCACTTGCCGACCGGCGGGTGCACCACGAAGGCGGGGTCGGCCTGGTAGGGGATCACCTGGTGCGGCGCGATGATCTGCGCGTTGGCGGAGTCCGTCCAGGAGGTCTCGTAGCCGCCCTGCCAGAGCGCGTAGGCGTCCTTGGCGTAGTACGTCTCGTCGAAGATGATCGCGTCGGGGCTGCCCAGGTGCCAGAACCGCAGCAGCCCGCCGAAGAGCGCCACCACCAGCGGACCGAGCCAGCCCTGCCAGCGGCAGAGCCAGTTCCACAGGCCGGCCGGCAGCTGGATGCCCAGGCGCAGCAGCAGCGGCGAAGGCGGGACCTGAGCGGGGGTCACCCCCGGGCCGTCCGGCATCGGCGGGACCAGCGCCTCGGCGAGCGGGACGGGACGCGGCGCCCGGTAGCCGACCGCGGCCAGCCTGCCGGGCCAGCCGGCGGGGGCGGCCGCGCGGCGCGGCGCGGGTATGTGCTCCGGGTCGAGCCCGTGGGACTCGTCGCCCGGGTGGCTGCCGCCCGGGGGGTCCGCGATGGTCTCTACCACCGCCGTCTCTGCCGCCGTCTCGCCGTTCACCCGCACATCGTAGGGGCGCACCCGGAAAGCACGACCCCTCCCCGGCAAGCTGCCCGGTTCATCACCAATCTCCCGGCGGCTGGGAGGATGGCGGGCGTGACAGGTGTACTCGTACTGGCAGGAACCCCCATCGGCGACGTCGAAGACGCCCCGCCCCGACTGCTCACCGAGCTGGCCGCGGCCGACGTGATCGCGGCCGAGGACACCCGGCGGCTGCGCCGGCTGACCCAGGCGCTCGGCGTGACCCCCGCGGGGCGGGTGCTCTCCTACTTCGAGGGCAACGAGGTGGGCCGCACCCCCGAACTGGTCGAGGCGCTCACCGGCGGGGCCAGGGTGCTGCTGGTGACCGACGCCGGGATGCCCTCGGTCTCCGACCCCGGCTACCGGCTGGTGGCCGCCGCGGTGGCGGCCGGCATCCGGGTCACCGCGGTGCCCGGGCCGTCGGCGGTGCTCACCGCGCTGGCGCTGTCCGCGCTGCCGGTGGACCGCTTCACCTTCGAGGGCTTCCTGCCGCGCAAGGCGGGCGACCGCTCCCGGGCGCTGGCGGAGGTGGCCGCCGAGCCGCGCACCATGGTCTTCTTCGAGGCGCCGCACCGGATCGCCGAGACGTTGGCCGCGATGGCGCAGGCCTTCGGCGCCGAGCGGCCGGCCGCGGTCTGCCGGGAGCTGACCAAGACCTACGAGGAGGTCAAGCGCGGCCCGATCGGCGAGCTGGCCGAGTGGGCCGAGGCGGGCGTGCGCGGCGAGATCACCGTGGTGGTGGCCGGGGCCCCGCCGGCGGCGCCGGTCGCGTTCGGTCCGGCCGAACTGGCCGAGCGGGTGGCGGCCCGGGAGGCGGCCGGCGAGCGCCGCAAGGAGGCCATCGCGGCGGTCGCGGCGGACCTCGGCCTGCCCAAGCGCGAGGTGTTCGACGCGGTCGTGGCGGCCAAGCACGCTCCGTGATCGATGCAGCTCGGCGGGCCTGAACTGGACCTCGCCCAAGTGGCCGAGGGCGCGTACGGTGGAGTGATGGGCACGGCCGCGCACGCCGGTGGGCAGGCG
This sequence comes from Kitasatospora sp. LaBMicrA B282, assembly GCF_050325825.1. Taxonomy (NCBI): domain Bacteria; kingdom Bacillati; phylum Actinomycetota; class Actinomycetes; order Kitasatosporales; family Streptomycetaceae; genus Kitasatospora; species Kitasatospora sp. LaBMicrA B282. Next base: position 19,816 of record NZ_JBNQTI010000125.1, on the reverse strand, counting down.
TCGCGCGAGCCGTCCCGAGGCCGTCCGACGCGCGCCGTGCGACCCTGGGACAAGGTAAAGCGAACACCGGTCAAACCCCCGCCGAGCTGGGCTTTCACCGGCGCTTCGTACAGGGATCCCCAACTCCGGGCCAAGTCTCGGCAAGCCGGGCATCGGGTCGGGGCCGAGGGGCATTCCATCGGATGGAAAGACCCGGACCGGACGAACGTCCGGCGGGCGCTGGGAGACCGCGATGAGCGAGACAATCGGTAGCCCCGTGGGCGGTACGCCGCTGGCCGACCTGAAGCCGGCCCAGGACGGCCCCGAGCACGCCCCCCGCAGCGAGCCCGGCGGCCTGGCCGCCGCGCAGCACCTCGGCGGCCTCCACCGGGCCGGCGAGACGGTCCGGGAGGCCTACTCGTTCGCCTGCCTGAAGTGCGGCTACGGCTGGGAGCAGGCGTACGACATCCAGCACCACAAGGCCGAGGACGGGCACACCGTCGTCAAGTACTACGCCAACGGTGTCCCGGTGCCCTCCCCGCTGCTCCAGCCGACCTGCCCGGGCTGCGGTGGGCACACGGTGCGCATCATGCGCCCGGGCCGGATCGCCACCGCGGACCGCGACTGGCACCACGGGCCCGGTTACGCCGCGCACGCCGAGCCCGCCGCGCCGACGGTCCCCCGGGAGCCGCGGATCCGGCAGCGTTGGTACCAGTTCTGGCTGCCGAAGTCCTGAGCCGCGCCGCCCTCCGGTCCGCCTCCCGGTCTGCCCCCGGGTGCGACCGCCGCGGGCCCGTTCGAACACCGGGCGGGCCCGCCGCCGCACCCGGCTAGGCTCTGGACCATGGCTGCCAAGGACGACCGCTCCACCCCGCCCCCGCTGCCCGAGCCGCTCGCGGTCGCGGTGGCCGACTCGCACACCCACCTGGACATGCAGTCCGGCACCCCGGCCGAGGCGCTCGCCAAGGCCGCCTCGGTGGGCGTGACCACGGTGGTCCAGGTCGGCTGCGACCTGCCCGGCTCGCGCTGGGCCGCCGCGCTGGCGGCCGAGTTCGAGCAGGTGCACGCGGCCGTCGCGCTGCACCCCAACGAGGCGCCCCGGATCGTGCTGGGGACACCTCTGCCCGGGGAGGAGGGGGACGGCTGGTCCGGGCAGCGCCGCTCGCCCGGCGGCAGCGCTGCGCTGGACGCGGCGCTCGCCGAGATCGACGAGCTGGCCGCGCTGCCCCAGGTCAGGGCGGTCGGCGAGACCGGGCTCGACTACTTCCGCACCGGCCCCGAGGGCGTGGACATCCAGAAGGAGTCGTTCGCCCGGCACATCGAGATCGCCAAGCGGCACGGCAAGGCCCTGGTGATCCACGACCGGGACGCGCACCAGGACGTGATCGACGTGCTGCTGGCCGAGGGCGCCCCCGAGCGGACGGTCTTCCACTGTTATTCGGGCGACGCGGCGATGGCCAAGGTCTGCGCCGAGCACGGCTGGTACCTCTCGTTCGCCGGCCCGGTCACCTTCAAGGCCAACCAGCCGCTGCGCGACGCGCTGGCCGTCACCCCGCTGGAGCGGATCCTGGTGGAGACCGACGCACCCTTCCTCACCCCGCACCCCTACCGCGGCCGGCCGAACGCGCCCTACCTGATCCCGGTGACGGTGCGCTCGATGGCCGACACGCTCGGGCTGGCGGAGGACGAGCTGGCGGGCGCGATCGCCGCGAACACGGCGCGCGCCTTCGGGTACTGAGAGTTCCGCACCGGCAGAACACCTATCCTTACCCGGTGAGCACCACCGATCCCACCCCCGACAGCCACCTGCTCGGCGCCTCCGACATCCGGGAGCTGGCCGCCACCCTCGGGGTCCGGCCGACCAAGCAGCGCGGCCAGAACTTCGTGATCGACGCCAACACGGTGCGCCGGATCGTCCGCGCCGCCGAGGTGACGCCGGACGACGCCGTGGTGGAGGTCGGCCCAGGGCTGGGCTCGCTCACCCTGGCGCTGCTGGAGGTGGCCGCGCACGTCACCGCGGTGGAGATCGACCCGCTGCTGGCCGAGCACCTGCCGACCACGGTGGCCGCCCGGATGCCGTCCGCCGCCGGCCGCTTCGACCTGGTGCTCAGCGACGCCATGGAGGTCACCGAGCTGCCCGGCCCGGCCCCCACCGCGCTGGTCGCCAACCTCCCCTACAACGTCGCCGTCCCGGTGCTGCTGCACATGCTGGCCACCTTCCCCAGCATCGAGCGGACCCTGGTGATGGTGCAGTCCGAGGTCGCCGACCGGCTCGCCGCCAAGCCCGGCAACAAGGTCTACGGGGTGCCCTCGGTCAAGGCCAACTGGTACGCCGAGGTGAAGCGGGCCGGGGCGATCGGCCGGAACGTCTTCTGGCCGGCGCCCAACGTCGACTCCGGCCTGGTCTCGCTGATCCGCCGTCAGCCGCCGGTCACCACCGCCACCCGGGCCGAGGTCTTCCGCGTGGTGGACGCCGCCTTCGCCCAGCGCCGCAAGACGCTGCGGGCCGCGCTGGCCGGCTGGGCCGGTTCGCCGGCCGCCGCCGAGCAGGCGCTCGCCGCCGCCGGCATCGACCACACCCTGCGCGGCGAGATGCTGACGGTCGAGCAGTTCGCCGCCATCGCCGAGCACAAGCCCGAGGTGCCCGTCCTGTGATCACGGTCCGCGTCCCCGCGAAGGTCAACGTCCAGCTCGGGGTCGGCGGCCTGCGCGCCGACGGCTTCCACGACCTGGCCAACGTCTTCTTCGCGGTCGCCCTCGGCGACGAGGTGACCGCCCGCCCGGGCACCGGCGTCACACTGACCTGCACCGGCCCGGACGCGGACCAGGTCCCGCTGGACGACACCAACCTGGCCGCCCGCGCGGCCCGGCTGCTCGCCGCCCACCACGGCATCGAGCCGCACGTCGCGCTGCACATCGCCAAGGCCATCCCGGTGGCCGGCGGGATGGCCGGCGGCAGCGCCGACGGCGCCGCCGCGCTGGTCGCCTGCGACGCGCTCTGGCAGCTCGGCACCCCGCTGCCCGAGCTGCTCGACCTCGCCGCCGACCTGGGCTCCGACGTGCCGTTCGCGCTGCTCGGCGGGGTCGCGCTGGGCCGCGGCCGGGGCGAGCTGCTGGAGCCGCTGCCGGTCACCGGCGCCTTCCACTGGGTCTTCGCGGTGGCCGACGGCGGCCTGTCCACGCCCGCCGTCTTCCGCGAGTGCGACCGGCTGCGCGAGGCGGCCGGCACCGGGTCGAGCGAGGCCGAGGTGCCGACCCCCGACGCGGACCCGGCGCTGCTGGCCGCGCTGGCCGGTGGCGACCCGGTGGCGCTGGCGGCCGCGCTGGCCAACGACCTGCAGGCCGCCGCGCTCTCGCTGCGCCCGCAGCTGGCCGACTGCCTGGCGGCCGGGCTGGCCGCCGGGGCCCTCGGCGCGCTGGTCTCCGGGTCCGGGCCGACCTGCGCCTTCCTGGCCAAGGACGCGGCGGGCGCCGAGCAGCTGGCCGCGGCGCTGACCGCCTCGGGCACCTGCCGGGCCGCGCACCCGACGTACGGGCCGGTGCCGGGGGCACGGGTGGTCGACGGGGCCTGAGCCCGACGGGCGGGGCGCGGGTGGTCCGGCCGGTGTGACAGGTGTCCAGCCGGTGTGACGGGGGCTGCTCGCGTGGCTGCTCGGGCGGGCGCCGCGGGCGTGACGACTAGGCTGGGAGCTCCGGGCTCGCCTCGTCGAGCCTCCCGTCCGACCTCAGGAGCGCAGCGCACGTGGCCGTCAACCTCGCCACCATCGAGTCCGTCACGAAGGTCTACGGCACCCGGGCCCTTCTGGACGGAGTCAGCCTCGGCGTCAGCGAGGGCGACCGGATCGGCGTCGTCGGCCGCAACGGCGACGGCAAGACCACGCTGATCCGGATCCTGGCCAAGCTGGAGGAGCCGGACACCGGGCGGATCACCTGGAACGGCGGCCTGCGGCTGGCCGTGCTCACCCAGCACGACTCGCTCGACCCGGCGGCCACCATCCGGCACGAGGTGATCGCCGACCGCGCCGACCACGAGTGGCTCGGCGACGCCCGGATCCGCGACATCATCGAGGGCCTCTTCGGCGGCCTCGACCTGCCCGGCTTCCCGAACGGCCTGGACACCGTGATCGGCCCGCTCTCCGGTGGCGAGCGCCGCCGGATCGCGCTGGCCAAGCTGCTGCTCGGCGAGCCCGACCTGATCGTGCTCGACGAGCCCACCAACCACCTCGACGTCGAGGGCATCGCCTGGCTGGCCCGCCACCTGCAGGCCCGGCGCTCCGCGCTGGTCTGCGTCACCCACGACCGCTGGTTCCTGGACCAGGTCTGCACCCGGATGTGGGACGTCCAGCGCGGCGAGGTCCGCGAGTACGAGGGCGGCTACTCCGACTACGTCTTCGCCCGCGCCGAGCGGTCCCGGATCGAGGCCACCGAGGAGCAGAAGCGGCAGAACCTGGCCCGCAAGGAGCTGGCCTGGCTGCGCCGCGGCGCCCCGGCCCGCACCTCCAAGCCGCGCTACCGGATCGAGGCCGCCAACGCGCTGATCGCCGACGTGCCGGAGCCGCGGGACAAGAGCGAGCTGATGAAGTTCGCCAACGCCCGGCTCGGCCGCACCGTCTTCGAGCTGGAGGACGTGACCGTCAAGGCCGGCGACAAGCTGCTGCTGGAGCGGCTCACCTGGAACCTCGGCCCCGGCGACCGGATCGGCCTGCTCGGCGTCAACGGCGCCGGCAAGACCTCGCTGCTGCGCGCCATGCAGGCCGCCTACGCCTCCCAGGGCGACGCGCAGCCGGCCGGCGGCGTGGTCAAGGTCGGCAAGACCGTCCGGCTCGCCTACCTCTCCCAGGAGGTCGCCGAGCTCGACCCCACCACCCGGGTGCTGCAGGCCGTCGAGCAGGTGCGGGGCCGGGTCGACCTGGGCAAGGGCCGCGAGATGAGCGCCGGTCAGCTCTGCGAGCAGTTCGGCTTCGGCAAGGACAAGCAGTGGACGCCGGTCGGCGACCTCTCCGGTGGCGAGCGGCGCCGGCTGCAGCTGCTCCGGCTGCTGATGGACGAGCCCAACGTGCTCTTCCTCGACGAGCCCACCAACGACCTGGACATCGAGACCCTCAACCAGCTGGAGGACGTGCTCGACGGCTGGCCCGGCTCGATGATCGTGATCAGCCACGACCGGTTCTTCATCGAGCGCACCACCGACGTCGCCTACGCGTTGCTCGGCGACCGCCGGATGCGGATGCTGCCGGGCGGCGTCGACGAGTACCTGGAGCGCCGGGCCGCGATGGAGGTGACCGCGGCGGCCTCGGTGACGGCCGCCTCGGGTGCCGGCGCCGCGGGCGGTGCGGGTGCTGCCGCGGCGGGCGGGTCACCGGCGAAGTCGGCCGGCGAGATCCGGGCCGCGAAGAAGGAGCTGCAGCGGATCGAGCGGCAGCTGGCCAAGCTGGAGCAGCAGGAGAGCAAGCTGCACGACCAGCTGGCCGAGCACGCGGCCGACTTCGGCAAGGTCGCGGAGCTGGACGCGCAGCTGCGCAAGGTGCGCGAGGAGAAGGAGGAGCTGGAGCTGAGCTGGCTGGAGCTGGCGGAGGACGCCTCCTGAGGCGACTGGTCCCGGGGCATCCGTCTCTGGGGCAACTGGACTGACGCGGGCTCAGGTTCGGGGCCGGCAGGCGCGCCGGTACGTGACAACTCCGTACCGATAGCTGCCTGCTGGCCCAAGGCCCCTGCCCGGTTGACGGATGCCCTCGCTAGGATGATCCGTGGCGGCTACCGTCCGGCTACGGACAGTTGGCCGGACACGGGAGGCGGGATCCGACACGGATCTCTCGAAGGCGATGAGGCATGACGCGCGCCTGCTGCTGCACGGCGTGTACGGGGGAGGTGTACTGCAGTGGTCGTTCCCAACTACTTCGGCCAGCTCGGGGCCAAGAACGCCGCGATGGACATGGCCAGGCAAATGGCCGCCGGACCGGGCCCGAGCCCGACCGACGCGCAGGCGATGTCGGCCGAGGTCGAGACGCTGAGCGAGTTCAAGAAGAAGGTCGACGAGATGTTGACCTCGCTCGACGGCTCGCCCGCCTCGCAGGGCCAGATCGCCCAGCAGACAGTCGACCAGGGCCACTTCGGCAACGGCTTCCCGCAGTCGGGTGACCTGTACAACGCCTACAACGTGGTGCACACCAACCTGCAGACGTTGTCGACGACGCTGGGCAACCAGATCGAGGCGATGAGCATCGCGATCAACATCTCGATGAACGGGTACCAGAACGTGGACGACGAGCAGCGGGTGACGCTGTGGAAGATCCACAACCAGACCAACGCCCAGTTCACCTCCGGCGTCAACCCGGCCGGCATCGTCGCCACCCCGCCCGGCGACGGCACGACCCCGCAGACCGTCGGCACCACGCCGCAGGCCGGCACCACGGCGCAGGCCGGCACCACGGCGACCCCGGCCGCGGACACCACGAGCAGCACCACGGCCGGCGGTGCGACCGGCGGCAGCGGCGGCGTCTCGTGAGCGCGCGTGGGACGAGCTCACCCCGGGTGAGCCCGGTCAGCAACCCATTCGACACCGGCACGGGGAGTGTCTGATGCCCAACCCATCCGTCGACGACGGCCCGCACGACTGGTTCGCAGCCAAGTCCCACCAGGACCTGCTCGACATGCTCAAGGGCGCGGACGCCACCACGCTGTCCACGCGTAGCGGCGCGCTGTCCAAGGCCGCCGACACCCTGCACGAGATCAGCCAGCAACTGACCAGCAACGTCAGCCAGGTGGAGTGGACCGGCCCGGCGGCCGACAGCTTCCGGGGCTGGGCCGGCCAGATCTCCACCGCCACCCAGCAGCTCAGCGACTACACCAAGAGCACCTCCACCTCGCTGGAGACCGCGAGCACCGCCCTGGGCACGGCGATCAAGGCGGTTCCGCCGCTGCCGGCCAAGGACATGACGACGGTCAGCAGCTTCAACCTCCAGCCGTGCGTGGCGAACGAGCAGCAGGCCAAGCAGCAGAACCCCAACTTCATCACCACGGCTGACATGCAGGCGGCCCAGGCCTCGATCGACAAGGACCACCAGGACGCGGTCAACGCCATGACCACGTTGGCGTCGACGTACGACCAGACGACGTCGGAGATCAAGGCGCAGAACCCGCCGCTGTTCCCGCCGTCGCCGACGACGGTGATGGGGCCGCCGCCGAATATGGACGTCTGGTCCAGCGGTGGCGTCAATTATCCGAACCCCAGCGGTGGCGGGTCTTCAACAGGCGGCGGTGGCGGTCGTCACACCACTACCCCGCCGCCGCAGCGGACCGTCACCCCGCCGCCGCGCATGACGCCTCGTCCCCCGGTGGTCGACCCGACGCCGATCCACCCGATCGCGCCCCCGCCCCCGCCGATCCGTCAGCCCGTCCCCAGCCCGACGCCGGAGCCCAACCCGACCCCGCCGGTGATCGGCCCGATCACCACGCCGCCGAAGACGGGCATCCTGGGTGGGCCGCCGGCGCCCGCGCTGCCCGGTCCGAGCACCCCCACGCCTGTGCTGCCCGTCACGGGTGGTCCGGGTGGGGGCGACCCGATCGGTCCTGGCGGCGCCCTGCTGCCGGGTTACCCCGGTGGCCTGCCCGGCAACGGCTACAGCGGTGGCGGTGGCGGTGTGGGTGTCGTCGGCGGTGGCAAGGGCTTCGGTGGCTCCACCTCCGTCGGTGGCAGCATCCCGGGTCGGGCCTTCAACGTCGCCAACGAGGAGGGCATCTCCGGCGGGATCGGCGTTCCCGGTGGCGGCGCCGTGTCCGGCCGCAGCCAGCTCGGCGCCAACGTGATCGGCGCCGAGGAGGGCGAGGCCGGTTCGAGCGGCGGCATGGCCGGTCGCCCGGGTGCCATGGGGCCCGGAGGCGGTCTCGGTGGCGCCCGGGGCGGCAGCGTCGGTGGGGGCCGGGGCGGTGTCGGAGGCGGCATCGGCCGCAGCCGCGGCCTGGTCACGACCCGCGGTGGCGAGGTCGGTGGCAGCAGTGGGCCGGCTGCCGAGGGCGAGTACACCCCGGGTGGCAGCGGTCTGCGGACCCGTGCGGCCGTGGGTGCCGAAGCTGGCGTCGAGGCCGAGGCTGAGGCCGAGGGCGGAGCGACCCGCGGTGGCCAGGGCGGCATGATGCCCGGCGGCATGGGCTCGGCCGGCAACCGTAAGAAGGACCGCCGCAACCGCGCCGACTACCTCGTCGAGGACGAGGAGACCTGGGTGGGCGGTATGCCCGGGAGCAACCCGGACGTGATTGGGTAAGGACCGGATCACTGCCCGGCCACGGGGACAGACCCGGTGGCCGGGCAGTGCTGTTCGGGGAAGTAGCACAGGCAGCCGACGAGGAGAGTCAGATGCGGCGAGCAGGCACGGGAGTGCGGCGGGTCGCCGCTGTCCTGGCGTTGGCGACGGCTTTGACGGGCGGGGTCGCCTCCACCGCGTGGGCGGGCAACACGCCGCGGGATGACCAGTGGTATGTGGACGCGTTGCACATGCCGGAGGTCTGGCAGACCGCCACCGGAGCCGGTGTCACCGTTGCGGTGATCGACAGCGGTTTCAAGGGCGACTCGCCGGACCAGGCCCAGCTCCTACCAGGCAAAGACCTGAGTGGCCTTCCGGGCGGTGTGAATGCTGATCCGGTGGGCCACGGGACCGGGATGGCCAGCATCATCGCCGGAACGGGCAAGGCCTTTGACGGGAAGGGTGCCATCGGGTTTGCCCCAGGGGCCAAGATCCTTCCGATCAAGGTCAACACCAATGGGGATCCGAGTACGGCTATCCCGGCTCCGGCTGCCCTGAAGCAGATCGCTGACGGCATCACTTACGCGGTCGATCAAGGCGCCAAGGTGATCAGCATCTCGCAGGCGGTTCAGAGTGATCTCTTGGCGCCATCCGACATCTCCTACCTGCAGCAAGCTGTCAACTATGCGATCGGTAAGGGGGACTTGATCGTTGCCGGTGCTGGCAACTCCGCGCAGGACGGGAACATGCGGATGTATCCGTCGGTGGCATCGGGTGTCGCGGCCATTGCGGGCTTCGATGAGTCAGGCACCCATACAACCGAGTCCGAGTACGGCCCGCAGATCGCCCTCGCGGCGCCTGGCCAGGATGTCATCAGCCTCTGCACTGACCCGAGCGGGTACTGCAAGTCGCACGGGACCTCCGTTGCCACCGCACTGACTGCCGCTGCTGCTGCCGACCTCTGGCAAGTCCACCCCACCTGGACCGGCAACCAGATCCTCCGCGTCCTGATCAACTCGGCCAACAAGCCCAACAGCGGCACCCGTTCCGACTACCTCGGCTTCGGGAACATCAGCCCCCGCAACGCCATCCACTACACCGGTGACCCGGGCCCGGCCGACGTGAACCCGCTGATCGCCGCCGGGATCGACGCCCCAGCCGGCACGCCGTCCCCCCTCGGTTCCGCCCCCGCCTCGGCCCCGAGCTCGAGCTCCACCGGTGCGGCGGCCAACCCGAGCGCCCCGGCGAGCGGCAACGCGTCCGCCCCGGCAGGGCCCCCGGTCGCTGCCAAGAAGTCGTCCAGCAGCGTCCTGCCGCTGATCGTCGTCGGCGCGGTGGTGGCGCTGCTGGTGATCGGCGGGGTGGTCTTCCTCGTCACCCGCCGCAAGCGCGCCACCCCGCCGCCCGCGGGCGACTTCGGCTACCCGATGCCCCACCAGCCGCCGTCCTACGCCCCGGGCGCCGGCCAGCCGCCCTACCCGCCGCAGCAGCCGCCGGCCCCCGGTGCCCCTTACCAGCAGGCACCGCCGCCGGGACCGTACAACCCGCCGCAGGGCTGACGACCAGGTCGACGGGCGGTGGTGGTCAACGCTGGTCCAGCGTTCACCACCACCGCCCTTCTGTTCGCGCCGATGCTCGCCGAACCAAGCCGTATCCCGCTGCGCTCGGTGACGGTGCGACTACCTCGCTACCCCATGTCCATCAGCGGTTGCTTCGTGTAGTGTCCTGGCGCAGGAGTTCGGGCATGTCCACAACCGTGGGGGTACGGGCGCTCGGGCAGTCCACATTGGGGGGACCAATGGCAGACCTCGACTTCGAGCGGCGGATGAACCCGTGGCTGTTCGACAGCTCCGGCAACCTCACCGATCAGGCGAAGCAGCAGTTTCCCGACCTGGCATCGGCACCCGGCCCGGTTGCCTTCACCGGTGGTGGGTCCGGCCTCTCGGTCCAGCCGGCTGCACTGTCGCACGCCGGGCAGCAGGCGCTCGGTCTGCAGCCGACGGTGAAGGCCGAGTGTGATGAGCCCGCGCTCAACGTCACTGCGGCGGTGGGGGCGCTGACCGGCTGGAGCACCAGTGGCGCGCTGAACACCGCGTGGAGCGTCTGGACCCAGCAGGTGCAGGCGCTGGTCGACGACCTGGCGAAGATCGGACAGAACCTGCAGGTCAACGCGGCCAACTACACCAACATCGAGTACCACGTTCAGCGCAGCTTCCGGTTGAGCTGAGCAGGTGGGGCAGTCATGGTGACCTTCAGCCAGTTACACGGTGTCGACCTCAGCAGCCTGGACGCCGTCGCCTCGGACTTCGAGAACCTGGTGCGTAAGTGGGATCTGGCCACGTCGTTGAACAGCCAGGTGATCGGGCCGCTGCAGAGCACTGGCTGGACCGGCGCCGCCGCTGATGCCGCTGCGTCCGTCCTCACCGACGCTCGCACCCAGATCGACCGGGCCTTCGATGAGGCGAGCGCGATCGCACGGGCCCTGCGTGACGCACACGACCAGTTCTCGGCCGCCCAGAAGGCGCTGCAGTCGGTGCTCGACGACGCGGCTCACCAGAACCTCGGCGTCGACGGTGACGGATCCGTCCACTGGTCGACCGCGGCGGCCCAGGCCGAGCAGCAGAACCCCGGCGCGGCCAAGGCACTCCAGAACAGCGCCAATCAGATCCAACAACGGATCACCGAGGTAATCCAACAGGCCACCACTGCCGACGAGGCCGCTGCCTCCGCGCTCTCGGGAGACACGGGCAGCACGACCACGGCGTTCAACGCGACGCCCATGGGCGGCATACCGGAGGCCGAGGCCCGGCAAGCGGCTCAGCTGCTCGGTCTGGGCGACAAGATGACCGATGCCCAAGTCGGCAAGCTGAAGCAACTATTGAGCGCCAACTCGAGTGACCCGCGTTTTGCCACCGCGTTCTACGACTCGACGGGGCCCGAGGGCTTCCTCAAGTCGCTCGGTGCTCTGGATCAGGGTTCCTACAACCTCGGTGGATCGCGTGCCAGTGACCTGACGGACCTGCAGGCCGATCTGGGGAAGACGCTGGCGACCGCAACCGACTCGAAGAGTGAGCCGCATCTGTCCGACGACTGGGAGGCGGGCCTGCGCGCGGCCGGTGCCCACCAGTACGGGCTGACCGCGACCACGCCGACCGGTGGCCGCCCGTACGGGTACCAGATCCTCTCCAATGTCCTCCGCACCGGGAACTACGACCCGCACTTCCTCGATCCGATCGCCGAGCACGTCACCCAGCTCAGTGAGCAGGACCCGGGCAGGTGGGCCAACGCCATGTACATGAACGGGCGGATCCACCTGGACGGCCTGGGGTCGGGGAGTGGCGGCTACAACCCCATGTCAGGCGTCCTGGCGGCGCTCGGCCACAGCCCGGACGCGGCGCTCCAGTACTTCCAGGGGCCCGCGACCCTCTACAACACGGACGGCACGGTCAAGGCGGCGAACCAGGCGAACCACTACCTCGACCGGCTGACCGACCCCGAATCCGGTTCCACCCTCCAGGACATGCAGCAGGACCGGAACGACGCGGGCACCAAGGCGGCCGGGCCCGAGGTGACCGAGCTGGGGCAGGCGCTCCAAACCGCTACCACGGGTGTTCCGTACGACGCCACGGGAGCGCCACTGGTGTCGCACACCGCTCCGATGAGCGCGCTCATGAGTCAGGTGGTGGACAGGTTCGGCAGCGCGAACGGACCGAATCTCCTGCACGGCGACGGGGCGGTCTTCGCGAACATGAACGACAGCCTGGGGAACATGACAGCGGCCTACATCGGGGACGTGCAGAAGGCGGTGTCCCCGGGATCGGTGTCGCCGATGCCGAGCTTCGGCAGTCCGGCGTCGCTGCACTACGGAAGCACGGCCAAGTTGCTGGCCACGTTGGGCAAGGACCCGGGCGCCTACGGCAGCGTCATCCAGGCCCAGGACGCATATACCAGGGCACAGGTGCAGGACGTCATGCTGCACCAGGCGGACCATCGGGACCTGACGGCGGCGGTCCAGAACGCGGTGCAGCCCGGAGGGGTTGTCGAGGGAATCCTCACCGGTGGGCGGCTGGACGACATCTACCATCACCAGCAGGCCAGCGATGCGGCCTACAACGCGAAGATCGACGAGAAGGCCTCCTGGGGAACCAAGATCTGGGATCTGACCGGCGGCAAGGCGGTGGGCAGGATTCCGGCGGCCGGCAACTTCCTCAACGTTCGCGCTGACGGTGCGATTCAGAAGTATGCCGACCAGTTCAAGGTGAATACTTCGAATGTGGCCAGTGACAAGGCCCTCGGGGTGTTGCAGGGCTCCTCCGGGGAGGCCGCTCGAAATGCCGTGGCCATCACTGCCGGACCCTATCCGTCGCAGGTCGACGTGAATGATCTGGCGGATTCCGCTGCTCGGGCCTTCGAGCAGGGATTCGATCACGGAACAGGGACAATCGACGCGCGCGGGATCGACGGTGGCGTCTTCACCGGAAGTGCGGGCTGAAGGCGGCGTCGAGGGGCGTCTGACCTGGCAGTTCGAGTAAGTGATGGATATCGGCCGAGATCGCACCGGGGGTTGAGATCAGCAAGGAACCGCGCATCGCCGCCGCCTTCGCCACGGTTGGCGTGCTGTTGGTCGTGGCGGGTGTCGTCTACGGGTTCTGGCCGGCCGGGCACAGTTGTGGGTCGGGGTTCAGGCCGGCGTTCACGGATGGGCCGGACTACTGCGACACCGTGCTGGCCGGGCGGTCGGTGAGTGCGTGGCAGATGATTCTCATCGGCGCGGCCCATCTCGTGGGGGCGCTGGTGGCCCGGCGGCGGACGCCCGGGTGGTGGTGACCCCGCGCACCACCCCGGGGTGTGTACGAACGACGCGCGCCCCCGTCACTCGACCGGCGGTGTCGGGGGCGTGACGGGCCCCGGCATGGTCGGAGCATGGCGATTGACATGGCGTCAGGTGCGTCAGGCCAGGACGTTCCGGACCGCGGGCGTGGCGCGGGGCTGGGGCGGGTGGCTGCTGCTGCCTTCGTCGGGACGGCGATCGAGTTCTATGACTTCTTCTTGTACGGGATGGCGGCAGCCCTCGTCTTCGGACGTGAGTACTTCCCTGTGCTCGACCCGGTCAGTGCCCTGCTCGCGGCCTTCTCGGTCTACGCGGTGGCGTTCGTGGCTCGGCCGGTCGGGGCCGTGGTGTTCGGGCACTTCGGGGACCGGATGGGGCGCAAGGCCGTCCTGGTGGCGTCGCTGCTGCTGATGGGGCTGTCCACGGCGGCGGTCGGGGTGCTGCCCGGGTACGGGCGGATCGGCGTGTGGGCACCGGTGGCGCTGGTGGTGCTGCGGTTCTGCCAGGGGTTCGGGCTGGGCGGGGAGTGGGGCGGGGCGGCGCTGCTGCTGGCGGAGTACGCGCCGGTGCGCCGGCGCGGGCGGTACGCCGGGTACCTGCAGTTGGGGCCGGCCGCCGGCTCGTTGCTGGCGACCCTGGTCTTCCTGGTGCTCTCGGCCCGGCTCAGCGAGCGGCAGTTCCAGGACTGGGGGTGGCGGTTGCCGTTCCTGGCCTCGCTGCTGCTGGTCGCGGTCGGGCTCTTCGTCCGGCTGCGGATCGAGGAGACCCCGGTCTTCGCCGAGCTCGGGCGGATGGCCGCCGGTGACGGGGGAGCGGCGGGTGCCGGCCCGGCCGCGGTGCCGGTGCTGGCGGTGCTGCGCGAGCACTGGCGGACGGTGCTGCTGGGCGGCGGCTCGCTCTGCTTCGGCTACGCGCTGTTCTACCTGACCAACACCTACGCCCTCGCGTACGCCACCGGCGAGTTGGGGCTGGGTCGGACCCTGATGCTGACCCTGCAGCTGCTGGCCGCGCCGGGTGGGGCGCTGGCGGTCTGGTTCAGCGCGGGGGGCTCCGACCGTTGGGGGCGGCGGCGCACGGTGATGGTGGCCACCGGGGTGGCGGCCTGCTGGTCGCTGTTCTTCTTCCCGCTGCTGGAGAGCCTGCGCCCGGTCCTGGTGCTGGCGGCGACGGTCGGGTCGGCCGCCCTGCTGGGGCTGCTGCTGGGGCCGGTGGGGGCCTACCTGCCGGAGCTCTTCCCGACCCGGGTGCGCTACACGGGGGCCGCGCTGACCTACAACCTCGGGGGTGTGGTGGGCGGTGGCACGGCGCCGCTGCTGGCGACCCGGCTGACCGCGGAGTACGGGACGGCGACGCCGGTGGGCTGGTACCTGGCCGGGCTCGGGCTGGTCTCGGTGCTCTGCCTGCTGGCGCTGCCGGAGACCGGCGGGGTGGACCTGACGGCGGACCACCTGCCGGCCGCCCGCCGCGGCGACCGGGGGGCCACTGCCCCGCTGACCGGGGGCCCGGGGCGGTAACAGTCAGTCGGGGTGGCGGCGGGTGTGCGGAGGGGTGCGGGGCGGCCGGCCCGGGTGCGCGACCGTCCGCCGCCGGCCCCTGGCGCGTCCGGCGCCGCGGGGCGCGCACGGCTCGGCGGGCACCGATTTCCCAATCCCCCCGATGACCATGTAATGTCTTCCTCGTTCGACCGGTTCGCCCCTATAGCTCAGTCGGTAGAGCGTCTCCATGGTAAGGAGAAGGTCTGCGGTTCGATTCCGCATGGGGGCTCCATCGGGAAAGGTCCCCGCCATCACGGCGGGGGCCTTTTTCGTTATCCTCCTGGTCACGATCCCGTCCAGTCGTTCCCGCAAACCCGCCCGTTGTCTAGCGATGTGGGTCCGCCATGCGCTGTGATGGGGCGTCAACACCGCTGTGGCGTACGGGCGGTACGCGTCGCGTGGGGGTGGCTCCGCGCTGGGTACGGGGGAGGGGCCCCTTGGGCGTACGGCTCGTCGTGGTCGACGATCACCGCTTGCTGGCCGAAGCACTGGCCGCGGCGCTGCAGGTGCGCGGGCACCGGGTGCTGGCGGTGGGCTGCCCGGCGGCGGCCGGCCCCGACCTGGTCGCCCAGCGCCGCCCGGAGGTCTGCCTGCTCGGGGTGGCCCGGCCGGGCGGTCCGGGGGCCTTCGCGCCGGTGCGCCGGCTGCGCCAGGAGCGGCCCGAGGTCGCCGTGGTGGTGCTCGGCCCGGTGGACGACCTGCGGGGGGTGGCCAACGCCTTCGCCGCCGGTGCGGCCGGCTACGTGCGCAGTGACGAGCGGATCGAGGTGGTGGACCGCGCGGTCACCCGGGCCCGGGCGGGCGAGGTCGCGGTCGCCGTGGAGGTGCTGCAGGGGGCCTTCGAGCGGTTGCTGCACCCGGTGCGCGAGCCGGACGACGAGGCGCTGCGGCTGCTCGGTGCGCTGACCCGGCGCGAGGTCCAGGTCCTGGCGCGGATCGCCGAGGGGCAGGACACCCAGGAGATCGCCGCCGGCATGGGGATCGCGCCGAGCACGGCGCGCACCCACGTGCAGCGGGTGCTGATGAAGCTGGGGGCGCGGACCAGGCTGGAGGCGGCGGCGGTCGCGGACCGCACCGGGCTGCTGGCCCGGCTGGTCCGGGAGTAGGCCGGTAGCTCCGGGGCGGGCGGTGGGGCCGGCCGGGTGGTGCACCCGGTCGGCCCTGTGCGTTGCCGGGGCGGCGCGCAGCTCCGGTGGCAGCGCCGCATCCTGACGACGGCGCGTGACGACTGCCCCTGGCGACTGCACCCGACGACTGCACCCGACCTCTGGATCCTGACGCGCTGAGCTGCGTCCCACTCTGTTGACTGCTGATGAGTAATGTTTGATTATGTGTGAAGCATGGAACGGCGAACAGCCACAGCAAGGGCGGAGACAGTGCGGAAGACCACGACCAAGCTGGCGGACGGTCGCGAGCTGATCTACTTCGACCGGGACGAGTCGGCGCAGCGCGACGTGCAGGACCGGCGGCCGCTGGAGCCGACCGCGAGCCTCGCCGAGATCCGCCGCGACCCGGTCCTGGGCGACTGGGTCACCGTCGCCGCGCACCGCCAGGCCCGTACCTACCACCCGCCGGCCGACGAGTGCCCGCTCTGCCCCAGCCGGGGCGAGCGGCTCAGCGAGATCCCCGCCGCCGACTACGACGTGGTGGTCTTCGAGAACCGCTTCCCCTCGCTGGCCGCCGACGCCGCCGTCCACATCGAGGCGGCCGGCCACCCCCGCCCCACCGCCGAGCAGCCGCTGCGGCTCTCCCGCCCCGGGGTCGGCCGTTGCGAGGTGGTCTGCTTCACCGCGGACCACCAGGCCTCCTTCGCCGACCTGGACGAGGCCAAGGCCCGCCTGGTGCTGGAGGCCTGGACCGACCGCACCGCGGAGCTGGGCGCGCTGCCCGAGGTGGAGCAGGTCTTCTGCTTCGAGAACCGCGGCGCCGAGATCGGCGTGACGCTGGCCCACCCGCACGGTCAGATCTACGCCTTCCCGTTCACCACCCCGCGCACGGCCAGGATGGTCGCCCAGGCGGCCGAGCACCGGGCCCGGACCGGCCGCAACCTCTTCGAGGACCTGTTGGCGGCCGAGCTGGCCGACCCCGTCCGGGTGGTGTTGAGCGGCGAGCACTGGACCGCTTTCGTCCCGTTCGCCGCCCGCTGGCCCTACGAGGTGCACCTGTACCCGAACCGTCGGGTGGCCGCGCTGACCGGGTTGACCGAGCCCGAGCGGGCCGAGTTCCCGGGCCTCTACCTGGAGCTGTTGCGCCGCTTCGACCGCCTGTTCAGGCCCGCCGAGCCGGTGCCGGACCAGCCTGCTCCGCGCACCCCCTACATCGCCGCCTGGCACCAGGCGCCCCGGCGCAACGGTGCGGAGCTGGCGCTGCATCTGGAGCTGTTCACGATCCGACGTACGGTGGGCAAGCTGAAGTTCCTGGCCGGGGTCGAATCCGGCATGGACGCGTTCGTCAACGATGTGTCGCCGGAGGCGGCGGCGCAGCGCCTGCGGGAGGTCGCAACATGAGCAAGTACCTGGTCACCGGCGGTGCCGGCTACGTCGGCAGTGTGGTCGCCGCCCACCTCCTGGAGGCGGGACACCAGGTCACCGTGCTGGACGACCTGTCCACCGGCTTCCGCGCGGGCGTGCCGGCCGGCGCCGAGTTCGTCCAGGGCCGGGTCCAGGACGCCGCCGAGGTGCTCGACGGCGGCTCCTTCGAGGCGGTGCTGCACTTCGCCGCCTCCTCGCAGGTCGGCGAGTCGGTCGCGGACCCGGAGAAGTACTGGCGCAACAACGTGGCCGGCTCGCTGGAGCTGGTCAGCGCGATGCGCAAGACCGGGGTGCGCAAGCTGGTCTTCTCCTCCACCGCCGCCGTCTACGGCGAGCCGGAGGTCAGCCCGATCGCCGAGACCGCCCGCACCTCCCCGACCAACTGCTACGGCGCCACCAAGCTGGCCGTCGACCACCTGATCACCAGCGAGGCCATCGCGCACGGCCTGGCCGCGGTCAGCCTGCGCTACTTCAACGTGGCCGGCGCCTACGGCAGCCACGGCGAGCGCCACGACCCCGAGTCGCACCTGATCCCGCTGGTCTTCCAGGCGGCGCTCGGCCAGCGCCCGCACATCTCGGTCTTCGGTGACGACTACCCGACCCCGGACGGCACCTGCATCCGCGACTACATCCACGTCGCCGACCTGGCCGAGGCGCACCTGCTGGCGCTGACCGCCGCCCAGCCGGGCGAGCACCTGATCTGCAACCTGGGCAACGGCAGCGGCTTCTCGGTCCGCGAGGTGATCGAGTCGGTCAAGCGGGTCACCGGCCGGGAGATCCCGGTGGTCACCACCGGGCGTCGGCCGGGCGACCCGGCGGTGCTGGTCGCCTCCGCCGAGCGGGCCCGTCAGGCCCTGGGCTGGGTGCCCAAGCGCCCCGACCTGGACGTCATCGTCGCCGACGCCTGGACCTTCACCCTGGACCGGTTCAACGCCGGGAACGCCCAGGGCGCCGACGCCTGACGCGTCCCCCGGCCGGCGCCCCGCCGGCCGGGATCGAGTGCCCGGGCCTGCCCGGCGGAATCCCCGCCCGGCAGGCCCTTCGACCTGCGGGAGAGCGACACGTGACGGAGCAGTTCGAGCGGATCTTCGGTGCGGTGCCCGCCGGCGTGTGGGCGGCTCCGGGCCGGGTGAACCTGATCGGCGAGCACACCGACTACAACGACGGGTTCGTGCTGCCGATCGCCCTCCCGCAGGCGGTCTCGGTGGCGGCCCGCCCGCGCACCGACGGCCGGCTGCGCCTCTACAGCGCCCAGGGCGACGACGTGGTGACCGACCTGCCGGTGGACGCCCTGGCGCCCGGGGTGGTGACCGGCTGGGCCGGCTACCCGGCCGGCGTGGTCTGGGCGCTGCGCGCGGCCGGCCACCCGGTGGGCGGGGCGGACCTGTACTTCGGCAGCGACGTGCCGACCGGCGCCGGGCTCTCCTCCTCCGCGGCGCTGGAGTGCGCCACCGCGGTGGCCCTGCGCGACCTGTACCGGCTGGACCTGCCGCCGGCCGAGCTGGCGCTGCTCGCCCAGCGGGCGGAGAACCGCTTCGTCGGGGTGCCCTGCGGGGTGATGGACCAGATGGCCTCCGCCTGCTGCACCGAGGGGGCCGCGCTCTTCCTGGACACCAGGGAGCTGAGCCACCGCCAGGTCCCGTTCCGGCCCGCCGAGCAGGGGCTGGTGCTGCTGGTGATCGACACCCGGGTCAAGCACGACCTCGGGGACGGTGCCTACGCCGCGCTGCGGGCCGGCTGCGAGCGGGCCGCCGCGCTGCTCGGGCTGGCCGCGCTGCGCGACCTGGACGCCGCCGGGCTGCCGGCCGCGCTCGACCGGCTGCCGACCGAGCTCGGGCCGCTGGTCCGGCACGTGGTGAGCGAGAACGAGCGGGTGCTGCGGGCGGTCGCGCTGCTGGACAAGGGCGAGTTCGCCGAGCTCGGGCCGATCCTGACCGCCGGCCACGCCTCGCTGCGCGACGACTTCGAGGTCTCCTGCGCCGAGACGGACCTGGCGGTCGAGACCGCGGTGGCGGCCGGCGCGCTGGGCGCCCGGATGACCGGCGGTGGGTTCGGCGGCTCGGTGGTCGCGCTGGTCCCGCGGGAGTCGGCGGACGCGGTGGCGCAGGCGGTCGGCGCGGCCTTCGCGGCGGCCGGGCACACCGCGCCGGTGGTCTTCGAGGCGCGTGCGGCGGCCGGCGCGCGGCGGGTGGTCTGACCGGGCGCGGCGCCTCCCGAGGGTCCCGCGCCGATCGGTCCGGCCGGCTCGCCGCACCGGTCGGTGGGGCCGACCGGCGGGTTCGCACCGGATGACCGGATCTGACGGAATTTCACTGGATCCCCACCAATGAGTCCAGCATCCCCGTACCCTGAGTCCGGTATCGGATGGGGGCCGGACCGAGGCAGGGGGGACACCGACATGGGGCGGATCCGCGTGCTGGTGGTCGACGACCACCGGATCTTCGCCGAGGCGCTCGCCACCGCGCTCTCCGCCGAACCGGAGATCGAGGTGGGCGCGGCCGGGAGTGCGGTCGCCGCCGAGCACGCCCTGGAACGCGCCGCCGCCGAGGGCCGGCCGTTCGACGTCCTGCTGGTCGACGCCGATCTGGGCGCAGGCGCCGCCCCCGGTGCCACCGTTCCGCCACCGCCGCGCCGTCCGCGCCCGGCGCTGGAACCCGACGGGGTCGGCCCGCCGGTGCGCCGCCCGACCGGCGTGGTCCC
>NZ_JBNQTI010000124.1:0-28033 GCF_050325825.1 Kitasatospora sp. LaBMicrA B282 | reverse complement strand
CGCGCCGGGCGGCGGGTGCCAGGTCGCGCAGCGGCGCGGGCAGCGTCGGGCCCAGGGTGCGCAGCACGGCCGGGTCGAGCCGGGCCGGGACCAGCAGCGCGGCCTCGCCCGCGAGGGCGGCGTCCAGCAGCGCCAGGCCCTGCGCGGAGTCGAGCGGCCGCATGCCGGTGCCGGCCACCCGGCGCTCCTCGGCGGCGTCCAGCTTGCGGGTCAGGGCGCTGCGCTCGGCCCACAGCCCCCAGGCGAGCGAGAGCGCGGGGCGGCCGGCGGCCCGGCGCTGCTGCGCGAAGGCGTCCAGGAAGGCGTTGGCCGCCGCGTAGTTGCCCTGGCCGGGCGCGCCGAGCACACCGGCCGCGGAGGAGAACAGCACGAAGGCGGCCAAGTCCTGATCGAGCGTCAGGTCGTGCAGGTTGAGCACCGCGTCCAGCTTGGGCGCGAGCACCCGGTCCAGCCGCTCCGGGGTGAGCGAGCCGACGGTGGCGTCGTCCAGCGCCCCGGCGGCATGCACCACGCCGGTCACCGGGTGGGCGGCGAGCAGCGCGGCCAGGGCGGCGCGGTCGGCGGCGTCACAGGCGGCCAGGGTCACCTCGGTGGCGCCCAGCTCGAGCAGCTCGGCCCGCAGTTCGGCGGCGCCGGGAGCCCGCTCGCCCTGGCGGCCGGCGAGCACCAGGCGGCGCACGCCGTGCCGGGTGACCAGGTGACGGGCGGTCAGGCCACCGAGCAGGCCGGTGCCGCCGGTGATCAGCACGGCGCCGTCGCCGAAGACGGGGGCGGCGGTGGGGGTCGTGGCCGGGGCCGGCTCACGGACCAGGCGGGGCACGGTCAGCGCACCGCTGCGCAGCGCCAGTTGCGGCTCGCCGGTGGCGAGGGCGGCGGCCAGCGCGGGGCGCTGGTCGGCGGGCGCGGTGGCCGGGTCCAGGTCGACCAGGGTGAAGCGGCCCGGGTGCTCCGACTGCGCCGAGCGCAGCAGGCCCCAGAGCGCGGCGCCCGCCAGGTCGGCCACGCCCTCGCCCGGGCGGGCCTCGACCGCGCCGCGGGTGACCAGCACCAGCCGCGCCGCCGCGCAGCGCTCGTCGGCCAGCCAGGCCTGCACGGTGGCAAGGCCGGCGGTGAGCGCGGCCCGGACGGCGGCGGCGGTGGCCTCGCCGGTGGCGCTGCCGGCCATGCCGCCGCCCGCCGGCGTGTCGAGGGAGGTGGCCAACACGCCGAACAACACGGTCTCCGGCACCTCGCCGGCCGCGTGCAGCGCGGCGAGGTCGCGGTGCCGGGTGGCCGACAGGCCCGGCAGGGCGTCGCCGAGCTCCGTCCAGGCGTCGCCGGTGGTCGCGGCCGCGCCGGGCAACGGACGCCAGACCGGACGGAAGAGCGAGTCCGCCGGCAGCGCGCCCGCGGCCCGCAGCGCACCGCTCGGCAGCGGGCGCAGCACCAGCGCCTCGACCGAGCCGACCGGGGCGCCGGTGTGGTCGGCCAGCAGCACCGAGAGTTCGTCGGCCGCGGTCGGCAGCACCCGGACGCGCAGGGCGGTCGCGCCGGTGGCGGCGAGCGCGTACCCGCGCCAGGCGAACGGCAGCAGGGTGCCGTCGTGCTCCGCCGACTCGCCGGCCGCGTCGGTGCGCAGGCCGGCGATGTGCAGCGCGGCGTCGAAGAGGGCCGGGTGCAGACCGAAGCCGCGGACCTGCGCGGGCAGTTGCTCCGGCTCGCCGGGCAGTTCGACCTCGGCGAACAGCTCCGCACCGCGCCGCCAGGCGGCCCGCAGGCCGCGGAACGCCGGGCCGTACTCCAGGCCCTGCTCGGCGGCCGCGGAGTAGCCCTCGGCCAGCTCCAGCGGGGTGGCGCCGGCCGGCGGCCAGGCGGTCAGATCGGCCTCGGGGGCCTCGGTGGCGGCCCGGGCCAGGGTGCCGGTGGCGTGCCGGGTCCAGGGCGACTCGGCAGCGGCCTGCTCCGCCCGGGAGTGCACGGTGAGGCTGCGGGTCCCGGCGGCGTCCGGCTCGCCGAGCCGCAGCTGGAGCCGGACCGCACCGTCCTCGGGCAGCACCAGCGGTGCCTCCAGCACGAGTTCGGCCACCCGGTCGCAGCCGACCTGGTCGCCGGCGTGCATCGCCAGCTCGGCGAAGGCGGTGCCGGGCAGGATCGCCGCGCCCTGCACCCGGTGGTCGCCGAGCCAGGGGTGACTGCGCAGCGAGAGCCGGCCGGTGAAGAGCCAGCCGTCACCGTCGGCGAGCGGCACCAGCCCGGCGAGCAGCGGGTGTCCGGTGGCGGCGATGCCGACGGTGCCGGGATCGCCGGCCGGGTCCGGGGCGTCGAGCCAGTAGCGGGTGCGCTGGAAAGCGTAGGTGGGCAGGTCGATCCGGGGCGCGCCGGCGGGGAACGGCCAGCTGACCGGGACGCCGGCCACGTGGAGTTCGGCAGCGGAGGTCAGGAAGCGCAGCAGGGTGCCCTCGTCGCGGCGCAGCGTGCCGGTCACCAGGGCCTCGGGGGCGGTCTGCTGGAGCGGCAGGGTGAGCACCGGGTGCGGGCTGACCTCCACCAGCACGGTGTGGCCGTCGGCCAGCAGGGCGCGGGTGGTGGCCTCCAGCTCGACCGTCTGCCGCAGGTTGCGGTACCAGTAGGCGGCGTCCAGCTGCGCGGTGTCGATGGGCTCGGCGGTGACGGTGGAGTAGAACGGGACGGTGGCGGTGCGCGGGGTGATCGGGGCCAGCACGTCGAGGAGTTCGGCCTCCAGCTGTTCGACGTGGGCGGAGTGCGAGGCGTAGTCCACCGGAATCCGGCGGGCCCGGACGTCCTCTGCCATGCAGAGCGCGAGCAGTTCGTCGAGCGCGTCGTTGTCGCCCGAAACCACCAGCGAGCCGGGGCCGTTGACGGCGGCCACCGAGAGACGACCGCCCCAGTCGGCGATCCGCTCGGCGGGCAACGCGGTGGAGACCATGCCACCCAGGCCGGCGATCGCCCGGATCGCCTGGCTGCGCAGCGCCACCACTCGGGCGCCGTCCGCCAGCGACAGCGCACCCGCGACCACGGCGGCGGCGATCTCGCCCTGACTGTGCCCGATCACCGCGGACGGCTGGACACCATGGGCGCGCCAGAGCTCCGCGAGTGAGACCATCACCGCCCAGAGCACCGGCTGCACCACGTCGACCCGCTCCAGCGCGGCGGCATCGCCCAGCACCTCGAGCAGAGACCAGTCCACGAACGGCGCCAGCGCAGCAGCGCACTGCTCCATCCGATCCCGGAACTCCGGCGCGGAGTCCAGCAGTTCGGCCGCCATGCCGACCCACTGCGAGCCCTGACCCGGGAAGACGAAGGCCACCTTCCCCTGCGCGGCCGCCACGCCCTGGACCAGGCCCGCGGCCGGCTCCCCGGCGGCGAGCGCCGCCAGCGCGCCCGCCCGGTCCGGGCCCACCAGCACGGCCCGGTGCTCGAAGAGCGAGCGCGACCGCACCAGCGCCTGCCCCACCGCGACGGGGTCCGCGTCCGCCAGCGCCGCCAGCGCGGCCGCCTGTGCGCGCAGCGCCTCGGCCGTCCGCCCGGACACCACCCACGGCACCACCGCGGGGCGCGGCGGCTCGACCTCCGCCGGAGCGGGCTCCGCCGCCGGCGCCTCCTCCAGGATCGCGTGCACATTGGTGCCGCTGACCCCGAACGAGGACACCCCGGCCCGCCGCGGCTCGCCGGTCGCCGGCCACTCCCGCGCCTCGGTCAGCAGCTCCACCGCGCCCGCCGACCAGTCGACCTGCTCGGTCGGCTGCTCGGCGTGCAGGGTGCGCGGCAGCAGGCCGTGCTGCATCGCCTGGACCATCTTGATCACGCCACCGACCCCGGCGGCCGCCTGGGTGTGGCCGATGTTGGACTTCAACGAGCCGAGCCAGAGCGGTGCTTCGGCGTCGTGCTCGCGCCCGTAGGTGGCCAGCAGGGCCTGCGCCTCGATCGGGTCGCCCAGCGTGGTCCCGGTGCCGTGCGCCTCGACCACGTCGACCTGACGGGCCGTCAGGCCGGCGTTGGCCAGGGCAGCCCGGATCACCCGCTGCTGGGCCGGGCCGTTGGGCGCGGTCAGCCGGCTGCTGGCACCGTCCTGGTTGATCGCGGACCCGCGGACCAGGGCCAGCACCGGGTGCCCGTTGCGCCGGGCGTCGGAGAGCCGTTCGAGCAGCAGCAGGCCGACGCCCTCGGCCCAGCCGGTGCCGTCCGCGCCCGCCCCGAAGGACTTGCAGCGGCCGTCCGCGGCCAGCCCGCGCAACCGGCTGAACTCGACGAAGACGCCGGGGCTGGCCATCAGCGCCGCCCCGCCGGCCAGCGCCAGCGAGCACTCCTCCCTGCGCAGCGCCTGGCAGGCCCAGTGCAGCGCGACCAACGAGGAGGAGCAGGCCGTGTCGACGGTGACTGCCGGGCCCTCCAGACCGAAGGTGTAGGAGAGCCGCCCGGAGGCGATGCTGCCGGCGCTGCCGTTGCCGAGGTAGCCCTCCAGCCCCGGCGGGATCTCGCGGATCCGCGAGCCGTAGTCGTTGTACATCACGCCGAGGAAGACGCCGGTCCGGCTGCCGCGCAGCTCGGCCGGCACCAACCCGGCGCGCTCGAACAGCTCCCAGCCGGTCTCCAGCAGCAGCCGCTGCTGCGGGTCGGTGGCCAGCGCCTCGCGCGGCGACATCCCGAAGAAGCCCGGGTCGAACCGGGCCGCCTCGTGCAGGAAGCCGCCCTCGCGGGTGTAGCTCCGGCCGGGCTGGTCCGGGTCCTGGTGGTACAGGTCCTCGGGCCAGCCACGGTCGGTGGGGAACTGCGAGATCGCGTCGGTGCCGCGCTCGACCAGCTGCCACAGCTCCTCGGGCGAGGCGACCCCGCCCGGGTAGCGGCAGCTCATCGCGACGATCGCGATCGGGTCCTGCTCACGCTCCTGCAGCTCGCGCAGCTTCTGCCGGGCCTCGGCCAGGTTGGTCGTCGCGCGCTTGAGGTAGTCGCGAAGCTTGTCCTCGCTCACGGCTGGGTGTCACTCCTCTTTCGACGGCCAGGCTGGTCGGGATCGGCGTACGGGGCGTGCGGTGGGGCCGGACTTCGGGTCGGGCTCGGCGGGTCACTCCATGCCGAGCTCGTCCAGGAAGTCGAAGATCTCGTCGTCCGAGGCCGACTCGATCTGCTGCGCGACGGTGGCCGTCTCAGGCCCGGCCGCCCGGGTCGCCGCACCGAGCTGGGCCAGGATGTCCTGGAGCCGGGCGGTGAGCCGGGTGCGGGCCTGCTCGTTGCGGGCGATCTCGGCGAGCGCGGCCGCGTCCAGCGCGGCCAGGTCGCCGAAGTCGGACGGGACCGCGGGGGACGGCGCCGCCGGCCGCAGCTCCTCGTCGAGGTGCCGGGCGAGGGCTGCCACCGTCGGGTGGTCGAAGAGCAGGGTGGCGGGCAGCCGCAGCCCGGTGGCGGCGGTCAGCCGGTTGCGCAGACCGACCGCGCTGAGCGAGTCGAAACCCAGGTCCAGGAAGCCGCGTTCCAGCTCGACGGCCTCCGGCCGGGCGTACCCGAGCACGGTGGCCGCATGGCCGCGGACCAGCTCCACCAGGGTCCTGGCCCGCTCCTCGGCGCCCTGCGCCGCCAGTCGGGCGCGCAGCTCCTCGACCGCGTCCGCCGCCGGTGCCGTGCTCTGCGCAGCCCGGCGCACCGGGGTGCGGACCAGGCCGCGCAGCAGCGCCGGAACGCTGCCGTCGGTGGCCCGCAGGGTGTCGGCGTCGAGCTTGGCCGGCACCAGCACCGGCTCACCGGCCGCCAGGGCGGCGTCGAACAGCTCCAGGCCCTCGGCGCTGCCCAGCGGGGCGATGCCGCCGCGGGCGATCCGGCGCAGGTCGGCCTCGTCCAGCTTGCCGGTCATGCCGCTGGGCTGCGCCCACAGGCCCCAGGCCAGCGAGACGGCGGGCCGGCCGTGCGCCCGGCGGTGCCGGGCGAAGGCGTCCAGGTAGGCGTTGGCCGCCGCGTAGTTGCCCTGTCCGGTGCCGCCGAAGGTGCCCGAGAGGGAGGAGAACAACACGAACGCGGCAATTTCCTGATCCATCGTCAACTCGTGCAGGTGGTGCACCGCGTCGACCTTGGGGCGGAAGACCCGGTCCAGCCGCTCGGGCGTCAGCGCCTCGACGACCCCGTCGTCCAGCACTCCGGCGACGTGCACGATGCCGGTCAGCGGATGCGCGGCGGGGATCCCGCCGAGCACCCTGGCCAGCGCGTCCCGGTCACCCGCGTCGCAGGCGGCGGCGGTGACCTCGGCACCCAACCCGGTCAGTTCGGCGACCAGTTCGGGTGCGATCCCGCTGCGGCCGAGCAGCAGCAGGTGCCGCACCCCGTGACCGGTGACCAGGTGACGCGCCGCCAGCGAGCCGAGGCCGCCACCCGCGCCGGTCACCAGCACGGTGCCGGTCGGGTCGAAGACGACCGGTGCCGCGGCGGCCTCGGCCGGTACCCGGACCAGCCGGCCCGCCCGGACCGCGCCCGCCCGCAGCACCAGCTGCGGCTCCGCCTCGGCGGCGAGGGCGGCGGGCAGCAGCGCCCGCGACTCCTCGTCCAGGTCCACCAGCACGAAGCGTCCCGGGTGCTCCGACTGCGCCGAGCGCACCAGGCCCCAGGCCGCCGCGCCGCCCAGGTCCCGGACGTCCTCGCCGTCCAGGCCGACCGCGCCCTCGGTGACCAGCACCAGCCGGGCCCCCGCGAACCGCTCCTCGGCCAGCCAACGCTGCACCAGTTCCAGCGCCTGCCCGGCCGCGGCGCGAGCGTCGTCGCCGGCCGGCGCCAGCGCGACCAGCACGGTGTCGGGCAGCACGGAGCCGTCCCGGCCGAGCGTGTCGAGCGCGGCGTGCACCTCCGGCGACCCGCCGGCGGCCTTCAGCGCATCGCCCAGGCCGACGTGGTCCGGGCCGACCAGGGCCACCCGGTCCAGGGTCGCGGGCGCCACCGGCAGCACCGGCCAGTCCAGCTTGTAGAGCGAGCGGTGTGCGCCGGCCGCGGCCGCCCGCACCTGCTCGGCCTTGGCCGGGCGCAGCACCAGCGAGTCGACCCCGGCCACCGGGCGGCCGGTCGTGTCGGCCACCAGGACCGACACGCCGTCCTGCCCGGCCGGCGTCAACCGCACCCGGAGCACGGCCGCGCCGGCCGCGTGCAGGGTGACGCCGCTCCAGGCGAACGGCAGCGTGCTGCCCCGGGTCTCGGCCAGCGTGCTGAACGCCACGGTGTGCAGGGCGGCGTCCAGCAAGGCCGGATGCAGGCCGAAGCGGGTGGCCTCGGCCAGTTGGGCTTCGGGCAGCGCGACCTCGGCGAAGACCTGCTCGCCCAGCCGCCAGGCGGCCCGCAGCCCCTGGAAGGCGGGGCCGTAGCCAAATCCGTTGGCCTCGAACCGCTGGTACAGGTCCTCGACCGGCAGGGCCGCGGCGCCGGCCGGCGGCCAGCTGACCAGCGCGTCGGCGTCGGCCGCGGGGACCGGTTCGGCGGCGCCGAGCAGCCCGGCGGCGTGCCGGGTCCACGGTTCGTCGGCCGCGGCGTCGGCGGGGCGCGAATGCACGGTCAGGGTCCGCAGGCCCGCCGCGTCGGGCTCGCCGACCGCGACCTGGAGCTGCACCGCACCCCGCTCCGGGAAGGTCAGCGGGGCCTCCAGGGTCAGCTCCTCGACCCGGCCGCAGCCCACCTGGTCGCCCGCCCGCACCGCCAGTTCGACGAACGCCGTCCCCGGCAGCAGTGCCACGCCCGCAAAGGCGTGGTCGGCCAGCCAGGGGTGGGTGGCGAGCGAGAGCCGGCCGGTGAGCAGGTAGGCGTCGCGGTCGGCGAAGGCGACGGCGGCACCGAGCAGCGGGTGCTCGGGCGAGGCCAGGCCGGCCGCGGCGACATCCCCGGTCTCGGGGGCGGCGTCCAGCCAGTAGCGCTCGCGCTGGAAGGGGTAGGTGGGCAGGTCGAGGTGGGCGGGGTCGGCCGGGAGCTGCCAGCTGACGGGTGCGCCGTCGACGTGGAGTTCGGCGAGCGCGGTCAGGAAGGACTGCACCTCGGGCCGGTCCTTGCGCAGCGCGGTCGCCGCGACCCGGGGCTCGGTGGGCAGGCTGTCCTGGGCCAGCGCGGTCAGGGTGCCGTCGGGGCCGACCTCCAGCAGGCGGGTCACCCCCTGGGCGGCCAGCGTCTGGATGCCGTCGTGGAACCGGACCGCCTCGCGGACATGACGCACCCAGTAGGCGGGGTCGCAGACCTCGTCGCTCACCAGCGCGCCGCTCAGGTTGGAGACCAGCGCGATCCGCGGCACAGCAGGCGAAAGCCCACGCACCACCTCGCCGAACTCCACCAACATCGCGTCCATAGCGCCTGAGTGAAACGCATGCGAGACCCGCAAACGCCTAGTCTTCCGACCCAGCTCCTCGAAGTGCGCACCGACCGCCAGGGCCGGGGCCTCATCGCCGGA
The DNA here is from genome assembly GCF_050325825.1 of Kitasatospora sp. LaBMicrA B282. Classification (NCBI taxonomy): domain Bacteria; kingdom Bacillati; phylum Actinomycetota; class Actinomycetes; order Kitasatosporales; family Streptomycetaceae; genus Kitasatospora; species Kitasatospora sp. LaBMicrA B282. Next base: position 19,632 of record NZ_JBNQTI010000124.1, on the reverse strand, counting down.
GACCACGACGGCCTGCGGCCCGTTGACCGCGGCGATCGAGACGCCGTCGGTGAGCAACGGCAGCACCTCCGCCTCCGTGGCCTGCACCGCCACCATTGCCCCACCAGCCGGCAAGGCCTGCATCAGCCGGCCACGGGCGGCGACCAGGGTGCAGGCATCCTCCAGCGAGAACACCCCGGCCACATGCGCCGCCGCGATCTCGCCCACCGAGTGACCCATCACCACATCCGGGCTCACGCCCCACGACTCCAGCAGCCGGAACAACGCGACTTCGAGAGCGAACAGCGCCGGCTGCGCAAACCCGGTCTGATGCACGGCGTCATCAGCAGGGAGCTCGACATCCAACCGCGCACACACCGCGTCATACGCATCCGCGAACACCGGGAACGCCGCATACAACTCACGCCCCATCCCCACCCGCTGCGACCCCTGCCCCGTGAACAGGAACGCGGTGCGACCCGAGGCCGCCGCAGTACCGCGGACCAGACCCGGCGCCTCCGCACCGCGCGCCAGGGCCGCCAGCGCCGCCTGGTCCAGGGCCACCGCGCGGTGCTCGAAGACCGAGCGGGTGCGCAGCAGCGCGGCGGCCACCGCGGCCGGGGTGGCCCGGTCAGAGGCGAGGAACTCGCCCACCCGCTCGGCCTGTTCGCGCAGGGCCTCGGCGCCGCGCGCGGAGAGCAGCAGCGGAACCGGGCCGTCGGCGACGGCCGGCGCCTGCGCCTGCGCCGGGGCGGCAGCGGTCACGGCCGGGGCCTGCTCGATGATCACATGCGCGTTGGTGCCGCTGATGCCGAAGGCGGAGACGCCCGCGCGCCGCGGGTGCCCGGTCGCCGGCCAGTCGCGCTGCTCGGTGACCAGCTCGACGGCGCCGCTGGCCCAGTCCACGTGCGGGGTCGGCTCGTCCACGTGCAGGGTGCGCGGCAGCACGCCGTGCTGCATCGCCTGCACCATCTTGATCACACCTGCCACGCCGGACGCGGCCTGGGTGTGGCCCAGGTTGGACTTGAGGGCGCCGAGCAGCAGCGGCTGGTCGGCGGGGCGCTCCTGGCCGTAGGTGGCGAGCAGCGCCTGGGCCTCGATCGGGTCGCCCAGCTCGGTGCCGGTGCCGTGCGCCTCCACTGCGTCGACGTCCGCGCTGCTCAGCTGCGCGTTGGCCAGCGCGGCCCGGATCACCCGCTGCTGGGACGGCCCGTTCGGCGCGGTCAGCCCGTTGGAGGCACCGTCCTGGTTCACCGCCGTGCCGCGGACCACCGCGAGCACCGGGTGCCCGAGCCGCTCCGCGTCGGCGAGCCGCTCGACCAGCAGCAGCCCGACGCCCTCGGACCAGCCGGCGCCGTCGGCCGCGGCCGCGAACGGCTTGCAGCGGCCGTCGGGCGAGAGCACCCGCTGCCGGCTGAACTCCACGAAGGTGGCGGGGGTGGCCATCACCGTCACACCGCCGGCCAACGCCAGGTCGGCCTCGCCGGAACGCAGTGCCTGCACCGCCAGGTGCAGCGCGACCAGCGAGGAGGAGCAGGCGGTGTCCACGGTGACCGCCGGGCCCTCCAGACCGAAGGTGTAGGAGAGCCGCCCCGAGGTGACGCTGGGCGCGCTGCCCAGGCCCAGGTAGCCCTCCAGGCCCTCGGGGGTGCTGCGCAGCCAGGAGCCGTAGTCGTGGTAGTTGGACCCGATGAACACACCGGTCCGGCTGCCGCGCACGGTCTCCGGGCGGATGCCCGCGCGCTCGAAGGCCTCCCAGGAGGTCTCCAGCAGCAGCCGCTGCTGCGGGTCGATGGCCGCCGCCTCGCGCGGCCCGATCCCGAAGAAGCCGGGGTCGAACTCGGCCACGTCGTGCAGGAACCCGCCCTCGCGGGCGTAGCTGGTGCCGGGGTGGTCCGGGTCCGGGTGGTAGAGGCCGGCCAGGTCCCAGCCGCGGTCGGCCGGGAAGCCGGAGACCACGTCGACCCCGTCCCGGACCAGCTGCCAGAGCTGCTCGGGGCTGCGGACGCCACCCGGGAATCGGCAGCTCATGGCGACGATGGCGATCGGCTCGTCGGCTGCCCGGCCGGGCAGCGGCGCGGCCGTCGCCGGCCGGCTCTGCTGCGCGCCGAACAGCTCGGCGTGCAGGTGGCCGGCGAGGACGCCCGCGGTCGGGTAGTCGAAGGCCAGGGTGACCGGCAGCCGCAGTTCGGTGGCGGCGGCCAGGCGGTTGCGCAGCTCGACCGCGGTCAGCGAGTCGAAGCCCAGGTCGCGGAAGGCCCGGTCGGCGCCGACCGCGTCGGTGCCGTCGTGGCCGAGCACCGCGGCGGCCTCGCCGCGGACCAACTCGACCAGCCGGTCCAGCTGTTCGGCCGCCGGCAGCGCGTGCAGGCGGCGGTGCAGGGCCGGGCCCTCGGTCTCGGTGGCGCCGTTCGGGCCGCTCTCGGCCGCCGCGACGGCCACGGCCTCGGGCAGCTCCCGCAGCAGCGGACCGGCCAGGTCGACCGGCGACTCGCGCAGGTAGCGCGGCCAGTCGAGGTCGGCCACCAGCACCTGGGCGTCACCCTCGTCCAGCGCCCGCTGCAGCGCGGCGATCGCCAACTGCGGCGGCATCGGCAGCACGCCGCGCCGGCTCAGCTGCTCGCTGATGCCGCCGGCGGCCAGCCCCACCGCGCCCCAGGCACCCCAGCCGACCGCGGTGGCCGCCAGCCCGGCGTCCTGCCGGTGGCGGGCGAGCGCGTCCAGGTAGGCGTTGGCGGCGGCGTAACTGCCCTGCCCGGGGCCGCCCAGGGTGGCCGCCGAGGAGGAGAAGAGCACGAACGCGTCCAGCTCCCGGCCCGCGGTCAGCTCGTGCAGGTGGCGAGCGCCGAGCACCTTGGGCGCGAGCACGCTCGCGGCCCGCTCGGCGGTCAGGGTGGCGAGCACCCCGTCGTCCAGCACCCCGGCGGTGTGGAAGACCGCACGCACCAGGTGCCGCTCCAACAGCCCGGCAACAGCCTGACGATCCGTCACGTCACAGGCCTCGACGGTGACCTCGACTCCGCTCTCGGTCAGCTCGGCGGCCAGCTCCGCGGCCCCGGCCGCGGCCAGGCCGCGGCGGCTGGTCAGCACCAGGTGCTCGGCGCCGCCGGCCGCCAGCCAGCGGGCCACCTCGGCGCCCAGACCGCCCGTGCCGCCGGTCACCAGCACGGTGCCGGCCGGCCGCCAACCCGGGCCCGGACGGACCGAGCCGCCCGCGCGCACCAGCCGCTTGCCGAAGACACCGGCGGCGCGCACCGCCACCTGGTTCTCCCGGCCGGCGCCCAGCACCTCGGCCAGCCGCGCCACCGCGCGCTGGTCGAGCTCGGCCGGGAGGTCCACGAGACCACCGAAGCGGTCCGGGTGCTCCACGGTGGCCACCCGGCCCAGGCCCCAGAGCAGCGCCTGCTCGGGCGCGGCCAGCGGCTCCACGGCGCCGACCGATACCGCGCCGCGGGTGGCCAGCCAGAGCGGCGCACCCACCCCGGCGTCGCCGAGCGCCTGGAGCAGCGCCGCGCCGGCACCGACCAGCTGCGCGAACGCCTCGTCCCCGGTCGCCGGTTCGGCCAGAGCGAGGAGCGAGAGGACACCGGCGAACCCGTCGGCTTCCGCCGCGGACGCGGTGCGCAGCCGGTCTGCGAGGACGGCGCGCTCGCCCTCCTCGGGGGTGAGGACCAGCGGCACCGTGCGGCTGCCGAGGCCCGCCGCGAGCACAGCGGCCTCCGCGCCGTCGGCGCGGGCGGCCGGCAGCACCAGCAGCCAGCTGCCGGTGGGCGCCGCGGTGCGCTCGGTGGTCAGCGGCTGCCAACGGACCCGGTAGCGCCAGCCGTCCACGGTCGAGCGGTCGCGGCCGGCCCGGTGGTAGGAGGAGAGCGCGGGCAGCACCGAGCTCAGCGGCGCGTCGTCGTCCAGCCGCAGCGCGGCCGCGAAGGCGCCCAGGTCGGCTCGCTCGACGGTCTCCCAGAACTCGCGGTCCACCGCGGTGGCCGCCACGGCCGGGGGCGCGGTGAGCCAGAAGTGCTTGCGCTGGAAGGCGTAGGTGGGCAACTCGACCCGGCCCGCGCCGGCCGGCAGCCGCCAGTCGACCGCAACGCCCCGCACGAACAACTCGGCGGCGGAGGTCAGGAAGCGGGTCAGCGTGCCCTCGTCGCGGCGCAGGGTGCCGGTGACGACCGCCTCCGGGGCGGTCTCCTGCACCGGCAGCGTGAGCACCGGGTGCGGGCTGACCTCCACGAACACCGTGTGACCGGCAGCCTGCAGGGCACGCACGGTCGGCTCCAGCTGCACGGTCTGCCGCAGATTGCGGTACCAGTACCCAGCGTCCAACCCCGCGGTGTCCAACAGCTCACCGGTCACCGTCGAATGGAACGGCACCAGCGAGGACCGCGGCACGATCGGCGCCAGGACCTCCAGCAACTCCGCTTCCAACGCCTCGACATGTGCCGAGTGCGAGGCGTAGTCCACCGGAATCCGGCGCGCCCGCGCCCCCTCCGCCGCACACGCGGCCAGCAACTCGTCGAGGGCATCATTGTCACCCGACACCACCAACGAACCAGGCCCGTTCACCGCCGCCACCGACAGCCGACCCGCCCAGCCGGCCGCGATCCGCTCGGCCGGCAACGCCGTCGACACCATCCCACCGCGCCCGGCAATCGCCCTGATCGCCTTGCTGCGCAGGGCCACCACCCGCGCGCCGTCCGCCAGCGAGAGTGCACCGGCCACCACCGCAGCCGCGATCTCACCCTGACTGTGACCCACCACCGCCGCAGGCATGACCCCATGCGCCCGCCACACCTCCGCGAGCGACACCATCACCGCCCACAACACCGGCTGCACCACATCGACGCGCTCCAACGCAGCCGCATCGCCCAACACCTCGAGCAACGACCACTCCACGAACGGCGCCAACGCCTGCGCGCACTCCGCCATCCGCGCCGCGAACTCCGGCGACTCCACCAGCAGCTCCGCAGCCATCCCCACCCACTGCGACCCCTGCCCCGGAAAGACGAACACCACCCGCTCCCGGCCGTCGCCGGCCGCCCCCTGCACCACGCCCGCCGCCCGCTCGCCCGCGGCAAGCGCGGCCAGCGCACCCGCCCGGTCGCCGCCCAGCAGCACCGCCCGGTGCTCGAACAGCGTCCGCGACCCCGACAACGCCCGCCCCACCGCCACCGGCTCCGCGTCCGCCACCACCCCCAACGCCGCCGCCTGCCCCCGCAACGCCGCCACCGACTTGCCGGAGAGCACCCACGGCACGACATCGGCGCTCGGCAGCTCGACGTCCACCGGAGCGGCCAGCTCAGCCGGCGCCGGCGCCGCCTCCAGGATCGCGTGCGCATTGGTACCGCTCATCCCGAACGAGGACACCCCCGCCCGGCGCGGCTCGCCGGTCTCCGGCCACGCCCGCTGCTCGGTCAGCAGCTCGACCGCGCCCGCCGACCAGTCCACGTGCGGGGTCGGCGCATCCACGTGCAGGGTGCGCGGCAGCACGCCCGCGCGCATCGCCTGCACCATCTTGATCACACCCGCCACGCCGGCCGCCGCCTGCGCGTGCCCGATGTTCGACTTCAACGAGCCCAGCCAGAGCGGCCGTTCGGCCGCGCGGCCCTGACCGTAGGTGGCCAGGATGGCCTGCGCCTCGATCGGGTCGCCCAGCTTGGTGCCCGTCCCGTGCGCCTCGACCGCGTCGACCTGGTCGGCGGTCAGACCGGCGTTGGTCAGCGCCGCGCGGATCACCCGCTGCTGGGCCGGGCCGTTGGGCGCGGTCAGGCCGTTGGAGGCGCCGTCCTGGTTGATCGCGGTGCCGCGGACCACCGCGAGCACCGGGTGCCCGTGCCGCTGCGCGTCGGAGAGCCGCTCCAGCACCAGCATGCCGACGCCCTCGGCCAGGCCCATGCCGTCCGCACCGGCCGCGAAGGCCTTGCAGCGGCCGTCGACGGCCAGCCCGCGCTGGCGGCTGAAGCCGGTGAAGCCGGTCGGCGCGGACATCACCGAGGCGCCGCCGGCCAGTGCCAGTTCGCACTCGCCGTTGCGCAGCGACTGCACCGCCAGGTGCAGCGCGACCAGCGAGGAGGAGCAGGCGGTGTCGATGGTGACCGCCGGGCCCTCCAGGCCCAGGGTGTAGGCGATCCGGCCGGACATCACGCTGCCCGCGGTCCCGGTGAGCAGGTGGCCCTCGGCGGTCTCGGCGGTGGCTCCGGTGGCGCCGTAGCCGGAGTTGCCGGCACCGACGAAGACGCCGGTCGGGGTCGAGCGCAGCGCGGCCGGGTCGAGGCCGGCCCGCTCGAGGGCCTCCCAGGAGGTCTCCAGCAGCAGCCGCTGCTGCGGGTCCATGGCCAGCGCCTCGCGCGGCGAGAGGCCGAAGAAGGCGGCGTCGAACTCGCCCGCTCCGTACAGGAATCCGCCGGTGCGGGCGTAGCTGTGGCCGGCCCGGTCGGGGTCGTCGTCGAAGAGGCCGGCCAGGTCCCAGCCGCGGTCGGTCGGGAACTCCCCGATCACGTCCACCTCGTCGGCGACCAGCCGCCACAGCGCCTCGGGCGAGTCGACCCCGCCGGGGAAGCGGCAGCCCATCGCGACGACGGCGATCGGCTCGGTGTCGTCCAGCGGCCGCGCGGCCGGGACGGGCGCGGCCGGTGCCGCGGTGCCGACCAGCTCGGCGAGCAGGTGCCTGGCCAGCGCCACCGCGTTCGGGTAGTCGAAGACCACGGCGACCGGCAGCCGCAGCCCGGTGGCGGCGTTCAGCCGGTTGCGCAGGTCGACCGAGGTGAGCGAGTCGAAGCCGAGGTCGCGGAAGGCGCGGGCGGCGTCGACCGCCTCGGCCCCGCCGTAGCCGAGGGCGGCGGCCACCTGGGCGCGGACCAGCTCGAGCAGCGTCCGGTCCTGCGCGGCCGCGGGCAGGCCGGTCAGGCGGCCGCGCAGCCCGCCGTCCGGCTGCTCGGCCGGCCCGGCGGCGGGGGCCGCCGCGGCGTCCAGGATCGCCACGATCTCCGGCACGCCCTCCAGCAGCGGGCGGCGCCGGGCCGCGGTGAAGACCGGGACGAACCGGTCCCAGTCGATGTCCGCGCAGATCAGGAAGGTCTCGTCGGCGTCCAGCGCCTGCTGCAGCCCGCTGATCGCCAGCTCCGGCGCCATGAACGGGATGCCGCGCCAGCGCAGTTGCTCCTGCACGATGTCCACGGCCATGCCGCCGGCGTCGCGGCCGCCGCGCGGGTCCCAGATGCCCCAGGCCATCGAGGTGGCGGCCAGGCCGCGGGCCCGGCGGTGCTCGGCGAGCGCGTCCAGGTAGTGGTTGGCGGCGGCGTAGGAGCCGTGGTCGCCGCTGCCCCAGACGCCGGCCACCGAGGAGAAGAGCACGAAGGCGTCGAGGGTGTCCTCGTCGAAGACCGCGTCGAGGTTGCGGGCGCCGGCGGTCTTGCCGGCGGCACCGGCGGCGAACTCGGCCGGGTCGGTGCCGGCCAGCGGGACCAGGATGCCGATGCCGGCGGAGTGGATCACGGTGCGGATCCGCGAGCCGTCGGCCTGCACCCGCTCGACCAGCTCGGCCAGCTGGGCGCGGTCGTCCACGTCGCAGGCGGCGACGGTCACCCGGCAGCCGAGCGCGGCGAGTTCGGCCTCCACCTGGTCGACGCCGGGGGTGGCGGGCCCGCGACGGCTGGTCAGCACCACGTGCTCGCAGCCGGCCTTCGCCAGCCAGCGGGCCACGTGCGCGCCCAGGCCGCCGGTGCCGCCGGTGATCAGCGCGGTGCCGCGCGGCCGCCACGGACCGGCCGCCGGGTCGACGGGCGCGGCGCGCTCCAGCCGGCGGGCCAGGATCCCGGCGGCCCGGACCGCCACCTGGTCCTCCTGCTGCCCGGGGGCCAGCACGGCGGCCAGCAGCGCGGTGGTGCGGGCGTCGAGTTCGGCGGGCAGGTCGACCAGACCGCCCCAGAGCTGGGGCTGCTCCAGGCCGACCACCCGGGCCAGGCCCCAGACCTGGGCCTGCTCGGGGTGCGCCAGGCAGTCACCGGGTGCGGCCGCGACCGCGTCCCGGGTGGCGTGCCAGAGCGGCAGTCGGGCCTCGGCGTCGACCAGGGCCTGGGTGAGCAGCAGGGTGTGCAGCAGGCCGGCGGGCAGGCCGGGGTGGGCGGGGTGCGGCCGCTCGTCGAGGGCGAGCAGCGAGAGCAGGCCGGTGGCGGTGGCGAGGCCGGCGGCGCGCAGCTCGGCGGCCAGCGCCGCGCGGTCCTCCGAGTCGATGTCGAGGACCAGCGGCAGCACGGTGACGCCGTGCCGGGTCAGCCCGTCGAGCACGCCGGTGACCAGCGGGTCGGCGAGGTGCCCGGCCGGGACGAGGACCAGCCAGTCACCGGTCGGCGCGGCGCCGGGGGCGGCCTGGGCCGGCCGCCAGGCGATCCGGTAGCGCCAGCCGTCCACGGTGGCGCGCTCGAGCTGCCCCTGGCGGTAGTCGGCCAGCGCGGGCAGCACGCTGCTCAGCGGGGCGTCGGCGGGCAGCTTGAGGGTCGCGGCCAGCGCGGCGAGGTCGCCGTCCTGGACCGCGTTCCAGAACAGGGTGTCCTCGGTGCGCAGCGGGGCCTGCGCGAGCGCGGTGGGCTGCTCGGGGTGCAGCCAGTAGCGCTGGTGCTGGAAGGCGTAGGTGGGCAGGTCGACCCGGCCCCGGCCGGTCGTCCGAGCGGCGCCGGCCGACGCCGGCCAGCTGACCGGGACACCGGTGACCTGGAGTTCGGCGGCCGAGCTGAGGAAGCGGGCGAGGCTGCCCTTGGTGCGGCGCAGGGTGCCGGTGACCACGGCCTCGGGGGCGGTCTCCTGGATCGCCATGGTGAGCACCGGGTGCGGGCTGACCTCGACGAAGGTGGTGTGGTCGGCGGCGAGCAGGGCGCGGGTGGTGGCCTCCAGCTCGACGGTGCGGCGCAGGTTGCGGTACCAGTACCCGGCGTCCAGCCCGGCGGTGTCGATCAGCTCGCCGGTGACGGTGGACCAGAACGGGACGTCCCCCGAGCGCGGGCTGATCGGGGCGAGGGCGGCCAGCAGCTCGTCCTCGAGCTGCTCGACGTGCGCGGAGTGCGAGGCGTAGTCCACCGGGATCCGGCGGGCCCGGACGTCCTCGGCCTGGCAGGCGGCCAGCAGCTCGCCGAGCGCGTCGTCGTCGCCGGAGACCACCACCGAGGCGGGGCCGTTGACCGCGGCGATCGACAGGCCGGGCCGGGCCGCGATCCGCTCGCGCACCGCGGCCTGCGGCAGCGGCACCGAGACCATGCCGCCGCGGCCGGCGATGGCGTTGATCGCCTTGCTGCGCAGGGCGACCACCCGGGCGCCGTCCTCGACCGAGAGCGCGCCCGCGACCACGGCGGCGGCGATCTCGCCCTGGCTGTGGCCGAGCACCGCCCCCGGCTGCACGCCGAGCGAGCGCCACAGCTCGGCCAGCGAGACCATCACCGCCCAGAGCACGGGCTGCACCACGTCCACCCGCTCCAGGGCGGCGGCGTCGTCCAGCACGTCGAGCAGCGACCAGTCGGTGAACGGCGCCAGCGCCCGGGCGCACTCGGTCATCCGGTCCCGGAACACCGGTGCGGTGTCGAGCAGTTCGGTGGCCATGCCGACCCACTGGGAGCCCTGGCCGGGGAAGACGAAGACCACCCGGTCGCGCGCCTCGGCAGCGGTGCCGCGCACCACGGCCGGGCTGTCGGTGTCGGCGGCCAGCGCCGTCAGCGCGGCCAGGAACCCGTCACGGTCCTCGGCGACCAGCACCGCGCGGTGCTCCAGGGCGGCGCGGGCGGTGGCGAGCCCGTGGGCGACGTCGCCGAGCGGCAGCTGCGGGTCGGCGGTCAGGTGGCGGTGCAGGCGCTCGGCCTGGCCGCGCAGGGCGACGGCGTCGCGGGCGGAGAGCGGCCAGGCCAGCGTCCGCGGGAGGTGGCCGGCGGGCTGCTCGGGGAGCGCGGAGGCGGGCGCGGGGTCGGTCTCGGGGCCGGCTTCGGGCTCGACCCCGGTCGGCTCCGGGGCCTGTTCCAGGATCACGTGCGCGTTGGTGCCGCTGGCACCGAAGGAGGAGATGCCGGCCCGGCGGGGCCGCCCGGTCTCCGGCCACGGCCGCTCCTCGGTGAGCAGCTCGACCGCGCCCGAGGTCCAGTCCACGTGCGGCGAGGGCGCGTCCACGTGCAGGGTCCTCGGCAGCACGCCGGCCCGCAGCGCCTCGACCGTCTTGATCACCGCGACCAGGCCGGAGGCGGCCTGGGTGTGCCCCAGGTTGGACTTCACCGAGCCGAGCCAGAGCGGCTGCTGCCCGGCGGCCCGGCCCTGGCCGTAGGTGGCGAGCAGCGCCTGCGCCTCGATCGGGTCGCCCAGCGTGGTGCCGGTGCCGTGCGCCTCCACCACGTCCACCTGGTCCGGCGTCAGCCGGGCGTCGGCCAGGGCGGCCCGGATCACCCGCTGCTGGGAGGGGCCGTGCGGGGCGGTGAAGCCGTTGCTGGCGCCGTCCTGGTTGATCGCGCTGCCGCGCAGCACGGCCAGCACCGGGTGGCCCAGCCGCTCGGCGTCGGAGAGCCGCTCCAGCAGCAGCACACCGACGCCCTCGGCCCAGCCGGTGCCGTCGGCGGCGGCCGCGAACGGCTTGCAGCGGCCGTCGGCGGCCAGCCCCCGCTGCCGGCTGAACTCGATGAAGGCCATCGGGGTGGCCATCACGGTGGCGCCGCCGACCACGGCCAGCGAGCACTCGCCGCGGCGCAGCGACTGGGCAGCCAGGTGCAGCGCGACCAGCGAGGAGGAGCACATGGTGTCGATCGAGACCGCCGGGCCCTCCAGGCCGAAGGTGTAGGCGATCCGGCCGGCGGCCACGGCGGCCGAGCCGCCGGTCAGCAGGTGGCCCTCGGCCTCCTCGGGCAGCACGGACAGGCCGGTGGCGTAGCCCTGGTTGCTCACCCCGACGAAGACGCCGGCCGGGGTGCGCCGGACGGTGGCCGGGTCGATGCCGGCCCGCTCGAAGGCCTCCCAGGCGGTCTCGAGGAGCAGCCGCTGCTGCGGGTCCATGGCCAGCGCCTCGCGCGGCGCGATGCCGAAGAAGCCGGCGTCGAAGTGGTCGGCGTCGTAGAGGAAGCCGCCGTCCCTGGCGTAGCTGGTGCCGGGCTTGGCCGGGTCCGGGTCGTAGAGTCCGGCCAGGTCCCACCCGCGGTCGGCGGGCAGGGCGGAGACCACGTCCCGGCCCGCCCGGACCAGCTCCCACAGCTGCTCGGGGCTGTGCACCTCGCCGGGCAGCCGGCAGCTCGTCGCGACGACGGCCAGCGGCTCCTGCCCGGTCTCGGCCTCGCGGGCGGCCTCGACCTCCTGCAGCCGTTGGCGGGTCTGCCGCAGGTCGGTCGACACCCGCTTGAGGTAGTCCCGAAGCTTCTCTACATTCTCCACAGCACGTCACCTCATCGAGGCAGCCGGGAATCCCCCGCTGGCACCGGTTCAGGAATCTCGCCGACAGAGCGTGCCGGCCCTTACAGGCCGAACTCGCTGTCGATCAGGTCGAACAGTTCGTCATCCGTGGTCGCCGACTCGAAGTCGCGCGCGCTCGCCTGCTCGTCCGCGTCCGGCTCCCGGTCGGCCGGCAGCACCTGCCGCCCGCAGGCGGTGAGCAGCTCCGCCAGCCGGTCGCCGATCCGCTCGCGCGCCGCCGCGGCGTCGGCCGGCAGCGCGGCCAACGCACCCGCCAGCCGGTCCAGTTCGGCCAGCAGCGGCTCGACCGCACCGTCCCCGCCGGGCCGCAGCTGCACCCGCAGGTGCTCGGCCAGCTCGGCGGCGGTCGGGTGGTCGAAGACCAGCGTGGCGGGCAGGCTCAGCCCGGTGGCCGCCGCCAGCCTGCGGCGCAGCGCGACCGCGGTCAGCGAGTCGAAGCCCAGCTCGCGGAAGGCCCGGCCCGGGCGGACCTGCTCGCGCCCGGCCAGGCCGAGCACGGCGGCGGCCTCGGTGCGGACCAGGTCGAGCAGCAGGCGGGTCTGCTCCGGCTCGGCCAGGGTGGCCAGCCGCTCGGTCCAGCCGCCGGTCGACGGTTCCGGCTCGGCGACCGCACTCTCGGCCAGCACCGCCTGGGCGTCGGCCAGTTCTGCGAGCAGCGGGCGCGTCCTGGCCAGCGTGAAGCCGGGCACGAAGGCCGCCCAGTCGATGTCCGCGATCACCAGTGCGGTCTCGTCGGCGTCCACCGCCTGCCGCAGCCCGGCCACCGCGGCCTCGGGCGCCATCTCGGGGACCCCGCCGCGCCGCAGCTGGGCTCCGACGTGACCCTCGGCCATCCCGCCGCCGGCCCACGAGCCCCAGGCGATCGAGGTCGCCACCAGCCCCTGGGCGCGGCGCTGTTCGGCCAGGGCGTCGAGGAAGGCGTTGGCCGCGCCGTAGGCGGCCTGCCCGCCGCTGCCCCAGGCGGCGGCGCCGGAGGAGAAGAGCACGAAGGCGTCCAGGTCGCGCTCGCCCAGCAGGTCGCTCAGGTGCACCGCGCCGGCCACCTTGCCGCCGGCCAGCTCGGCCAGGTCCGCCACGGTGTTCCGCTCGACCGGCGCCGCGAACTGGGCGGTCCCGGCGGTGTGCACCACGGCGGTCGGCGGGTACTGCGCCAGCAGCTTCTCGACGGCCTGACGATCCGCCACATCACAGGCCTCGATGGTCACTTCAGCGCCGAGGTCGATCAGCTCCGCGGACAGCTCGGCGGCGCCGGGGGCGGCCGGGCCGCGTCGGCTGGTCAGCACCAGGTGCACCGCACCGGCCCGGGCCAGCGAGCGCGCCACCTGCGCGCCCAGCCCGCCGGTACCGCCGGTGATCAGCACCGTGCCGCGCGGCTGCCACGGGCGCCGCGCCGGCGCTGCGGCGTCGGCCGCTGCGGCGGCCCGGACCATCCGCCGACCCCAGAGGCCGGACGGGCGCACCGCGACCTGGTCCTCGCCCTGCTGCACGGCCAGCACGCCGGCCAGCGCAGCGGCGCCGCGGGCGTCCAGTGCAGCGGGCAGATCGATCAACCCGCCCCAGCGGTCCGGGTGCTCCAGGCCGATGATCCGGCCCAGGCCCCAACTCATCGCCTGCCAGGGGCTGGTGGTCGGATCCTCGGCGCCGGTCGAGACCGCGCCGCGGGTGGCGCACCAGAGCGGGGCGGTCACGGCGAGCTCGCCGAGCAGCCGGAACAGCTCCAGGTCGGCGGCGAGTCCGAGCGGGACCACCGGGTGCTCCGGGTGCGGGCGCTCGTCCAGCGCGAGCAGCGAGAGCACGCCGGCGGGCGCTTCCGTGACGGCCGCGCGCACCGGCGCCAGGTCGGCCGGGTCGACGGCGAGCAGGGCGACCGTGGCGCCGTGCCGTTCCAGTCCGGCGCGGACGGCGGCGGGCAACTGCTCGTCGGCCCGGTCGGCCGGGACCAGCAGCAGCCAGCGGCCGTTCAGCGTCGGGGCCGGCGGCGTGCTCAACGGTCGCCAGACGATCCGGTAGCGCCAGTCGTCCAGTTGGGCGCCCTGCTGCCGGTCGCGGCGGTAGTCGGTGAGCGCCGGCAGCACGCTGCTCAGCGGAGCCTGGTCGTCCACGCCGAGCGCCGACGCGAAGGCGGCGAGGTCGCCGGAGTCCACGGCCGCCCAGAGGCGATCGTCCATGCTCTGCTGGGCGGCGGCCGGGGCCGGGGCCGCCGGCCAGTAGCGGGCCGGCTGGAAGGGGTAGGTGGGCAGCTCGACCCGGCGGGCGTCGGCCGGGTACTGCCAGCTGACGGGTGCGCCGTCGACGTGGAGTTCGGCGAGGGCGGTCAGGAAGGACTGCACCTCGGGCCGGTCCTTACGCAGCGCGGTCGCCGCGACCCGGGGCTCGGTGGGCAGACTGTCCTGGGCCAGCGCGGTCAGGGTGCCGTCGGGGCCGACCTCCAGCAGGCGGGTCACCCCCTGGGCGGCCAGCGTCTGGATGCCGTCGTGGAACCGGACCGCCTCGCGGACATGACGCACCCAGTACGCCGGGTCGCAGACCTCGTCGCTCACCAGCGCGCCGGTCAGGTTGGAGACCAGCGCGATCCGCGGCACAGCAGGCGAAAGCCCACGCACCACCTCGCCGAACTCCACCAGCATCGCGTCCATAGCGCCTGAGTGAAACGCATGCGAGACCCGCAAACGCCTAGTCTTCCGACCCAACCCCTCGAAGTACTCACCAACCGCCAGCACCCCAGCCTCGTCACCGGAGACCACCGTGGCCTGCGGCCCGTTCACCGCAGCGATCGACACACCGGCGGTGAGCAACGGCAACACCTCCGCCTCCGCGGCCTGCACCGCCACCATCGCCCCACCAGCCGGCAACGCCTGCATCAACCGACCACGGGCAGCCACCAGCGTGCAGGCATCCTCCAGCGAGAACACCCCGGCCACATGCGCCGCCGCGATCTCACCCACCGAGTGACCCATCACCACATCCGGGCTCACACCCCACGACTCCAGCAGCCGGAACAACGCGACTTCGAGAGCGAACAGCGCCGGCTGCGCAAACCCGGTCTGATGCACAGCGTCATCAGCGGGGAGCTCGACATCAAGCCGCGCACACACCGCGTCATACGCATCCGCGAACACCGGGAACGCCCCATACAACTCACGCCCCATCCCCACCCGCTGCGACCCCTGCCCCGTGAACAGGAACGCCGTCCGCCCCGCGCCACCGGCCGCGCCGGTGACCAGCTCGGGCGACTGCTCGCCGCGTGCCAGGGCCGCCAGGCCGTCCTCGCCCAGCACCACCGCGCGGTGCTCGAAGAGCGCCCGCCCGGTCGCCAGCGAGTGCCCTAGGTCGGCCGGGTCCAGCTCCGGACGGGCCGCCAGCAGCTCGCGCAGCCGCACCGCCTGGGCCCGCAGCGCCGCCGCCGAACGGGCGGAGAGCGGCCAGCGCACCAGGTGGTCCGCGGCCGGCCGCGGCGCGGTGGGCTCGGTGACCGGCGCCTGCTCCACGATGACGTGCGCGTTGGTGCCGCTGATCCCGAACGAGGACACCCCGGCCCGCCGCGGCTCACCGGTGCGGGGCCACGCCCGCTCCGAGGTCAGCAGTTCCACCGCCCCCGCCGACCAGTCCACGTGCGGGGTCGGCGCGTCCACGTGCAGGGTGCGCGGCAGCACGCCGTGCCGCATCGCGAGCACCATCTTGATCACGCCCGCGACACCGGAGGTCGCCTGGGTGTGGCCGATGTTGGACTTCAGCGAGCCGAGCAGCAGCGGCGTGTCCGCGGCCCGCCCCTGCCCGTAGGTGGCCAGCAGGGCCTGCGCCTCGATCGGGTCGCCCAGCGTGGTGCCGGTGCCGTGCGCCTCGACCACGTCGACGTCCGCGCTGCCCAGCTGCGCATCGGCCAGCGCGGCCCGGATCACCCGTTGCTGGGACGGCCCGTTCGGCGCGGTCAGCCCGTTCGACGCACCGTCCTGGTTCACCGCCGTCCCACGCACCACGGCCAGCACCGGGTGCCCGAGCCGCTCCGCGTCGGCGAGCCGCTCCAGCACCAACACGCCGACGCCCTCGGCCAGCCCGAAGCCGTCCGCCGCCGCCGCGAAGGCCTTGCACCGCCCGTCGGGCGCCAGCGCCCGCTGCCGGCTGAAGGCGAGGAAGGCCTCCGGGCCGGCCATCACCGTGCTGCCGCCGGCCAGCGCCAGTTCGCACTCGCCCGAGCGCAGCGCCCGCACCGCCAGGTGCAGCGCCACCAGCGAGGAGGAACAGGCCGTGTCGATGGTGACCGCCGGGCCCTCCAGGCCCAGCGTGTAGGCGATCCGGCCGGAGGTGACGCTGCCGGCCGCGCCGGTGATCAGGTAGCCCTCCAGGCCCTCACCGGCCTGCTGCACCCGACTGCCGTACTCCTGGGCGGAGGCGCCGACGAAGACGCCCGCCCGGCTGCCGCGCAGCCCGGCCGGGTCCAGCCCGGCCCGCTCGACCGCCTCCCAGACGGTCTCCAGCAGCAGCCGCTGCTGCGGGTCCATGGCCAGCGCCTCGCGCGGCGCGATCCCGAAGAACTCCGCGTCGAACTCGGCCGCCTGGTGCAGGAAGCCGCCGGACCGGACGTAGGAGTGGCCGACCCGGTCGGGGTCCTCGTCGAAGAGGCCGGCCAGGTCCCAGCCGCGGTCGGCCGGGAAGCCGGACACCACGTCGGCCTCGGCCCGCAGCAGCTCCCACAGCTCCTCGGGCGAGCGCACCCCGCCCGGGAAGCGGCACCCCATGCCGACGATGGCGATGGGTTCGTCCGTCGTGCCGGGCAGCGCCGCGCCCGGCTGCTCCGGCGCCGGCGCCTCCCCCAGCAGCAGCTCCAGGACGTGCCGGGCCAGCACCACCGCGCGCGGGTAGTCGAAGACCACCGCCGCCGGCAGCCGCAGCCCGGTCGCCGCGTTCAGCCGGTTGCGCAGCTCCACCGAGGTCAGCGAGTCGAAGCCGAGCTCCTTGAAGGCCCGGCCGACCTCGACTGCCGCCGGGTCCCCGTGCCCGAGCACCGCGGCCACCTGGGCCCGGACCAGCTCCAGCACGGCCGCCTCGCGCTCGGCCGCCGGCAGGCCCGCCAGCCGGCCGGCCAGACCCGACGGCTCGGCAGCCGCGGCCGGCGCCGCCACCGGCTCCCGCGCCTCGGGCAGTTCGGCCAGCAACGGGCTCGGCCGGGCACCGGTGAAGACCGGCCCGAACCGCTCCCAGTCCACCTCGGCGACCGCGACGCAGGTGTCCTGGTGGTCCAGCGCCAGCTGGAGGGCGCCGATCGCCGGCTCCGGGTCGATCACCGGCACCCCGCGCCGGCGCAGCGTCTCCTGCAGCTCCGCCGGAATCATGCCGCCGCCGGACCACGGCCCCCAGGCCACCGCGAGCACCGGCAGGCCCTCGGCCGCCCGAGCCAGGGCGAGCGCGTCCAGGTGGGCGTTGGCGGCGGCGTAGGCACCGTGGTCGCCGACCCCCCAGACACCCGCGATCGAGGAGAAGAGCACCACGGCGTCCAGCTCGTCCCGATCCAGCACCGCCACCAGGTGCTCCAGACCGGCCACCTTGCCGCCGACCGCCGCGGCCAGCAGCGCCGGGTCGGTCTCGGCAAGCGGGGCCAGCTGCCCGACACCGGCGGCGTGCACCAGGGTGCGGACCGGACCGTGCTCGGCGGTCACCCGGCGGACCAGCTCGGCCACCTGCCCGGCGTCGGCCAGGTCGCAGGCGACCGCCTGCGCCGAGACACCGGACGCGGCGAGCTCGGCGAGCAGCTCGGCCGCGCCGGCCGCGTCCGGGCCCTGCCGGCTGGTCAACACCAGGTGCTCGGCACCCCCGGCGGCCAGCCAGCGGGCCAGGTGACTGCCGAGCGCGCCGGTCCCGCCGGTGACCAGCACGGTGCCGCGCGGCGCCCAACTGCGCCGGGCCGGCCGGTCCCCGAGTGCCGCGCGCACCAGGCGACGGCCGAACAGGCCGCTGCCGCGCAGCGCCACCTGGTCCTCGCCGCCCGGGCCGGCCGCGAGCAGCCCGGCGAGGCGGGCCGCGGCGCGGGCGTCCAGCTCGGCCGGGAGGTCCAGCAGACCGCCCCAACACGCCGGGTGCTCCAGCGCGGCCACCCGACCCAGACCCCAGATCTGCGCCTGCTGCGGCTGCGCCGGCGCCTGCGCCTGCGCCCGGCCGGTCGCCACCGCGCCGCGGGTGGCGCACCAGAGCGGCGCGCCGAGCTCGGTGAGGGTGCGGAGCAGCTCCACGGTCCAGGCCGCGCCGCGGGTGAGCAGCGGGTGCTCGGGGTGCGGGGTCGCGTCGAGGGCGAGCAACGAGAGGACGCCGGCCACCGGGGTGGCGGCGAGCGCGGCCCGCACCCGCTCGGCGGGCTGGTCGGCGGCGTCGAGGGTGACCGGGGTGAGCCGCAGCCCGTGCGCGCCGAGACCGTCGACCAGGGCCGTCACCAGCTCCGGGGCGGCCCCGCCGGCCGGGAGCAGCAGCAGCCAGTCCGCGGACGTGCCGGGCGCCGGACGGTCGTTGACGGGCTGCCAGCTGACCTCGTAGCGCCAGTCGTCGGTGGTCGCGCGCTGCTGGCGGCGGCGCCGGTAGGCGGTCAGCGCGGGCAGCGCCTCGGCCAGCTCCTCCGGCGGCGAGCCCAGGGTGCGGGCCAGCTCGGCCAGGTCGCCGTCGGCCACGGCCGTCCAGAACCGGGCCTCCGCCCGGTCCGCGCCGGTGGCGGCGATCGGCGCGGGTGCGTCCAGCCAGTAGCGGCGGTGCTGGAAGGCGTAGGTGGGCAGTTCGACGGTGCGGGCACCGGCCGGGAAGCGCCAGGCCACCGGGACACCGGCCACGTGGAGTTCGGCGGCGGAGGTGAGGAAGCGGGCCAGACCTCCCTCGTCACGGCGCAGGGTACCGGTGACGACCGCGTCGGGGGCGGTCTCCTGGAGCGCGAAGGTGAGCACGGGGTGCGGGCTGACCTCGACGAACACCGGGTGACCGGCGGCCTGCAGGGCGCGCACGGTGGACTCCAGCTGCACGGTCTGCCGCAGGTTGCGGTACCAGTACGCGGCGTCCAGCCGGGTGGTGTCGAGCAGGTCACCGGTCACGGTGGAGTGGAACGGCACGGTCGAGGCCTGCGGCGCGATGGGGGCCAGGGCAGCCAGCAGCTCCGCTTCCAGCTCCTCGACGTGCGCCGAGTGCGAGGCGTAGTCCACCGGGATCCGACGGGCCCGTACCTCCTCGGCGGCGCAGCGCTCCAGCAGTTCGTCGAGGGCGTCGTTGTCACCCGACACCACCAGCGAACCAGGCCCGTTCACCGCCGCCACCGACAGCCGGCCGTCCCAGCCGGCCGCGACCCGCTCGGCCGGCAACGCCGTCGACACCATGCCCCCGCGCCCGGCGATCGCCCGGATCGCCTGGCTGCGCAGGGCCACGACACGGGCGCCGTCCGCCAGCGACAGAGCGCCGGCCACCACGGCAGCCGCGATCTCACCCTGGCTGTGGCCGACCACCGCCGCAGGCGTGACCCCGTGCGCCCGCCACACCTCCGCGAGCGACACCATCACCGCCCACAGCACGGGCTGCACCACATCGACGCGCTCCAACGCGGCAGCGTCGCCCAACACCTCGAGCAGCGACCAGTCCACGTACGGCGCCAACGCCTGCGCGCACTCCGCCATCCGCGCCGCGAACTCCGGCGACTCCACCAGCAGTTCCGCAGCCATCCCCACCCACTGCGACCCCTGCCCCGGGAAGACGAACACCACCCGGTCGGCACCCTCGACCACCGTGCCCAGCACGGCGCCCGCCGCCCGCTCGCCCGCGGCCACGGCGTCCAGCCCGGCCCGGAAGCCGGCCGGCTCGGCGGCGACCACCACCGCGCGGTGCTCGAACGCCGACCGGGTGCTCGCCAGCGACCGGCCGACGTCGGCCGGCCGACCGGCTGCGAGCCGCTCGCGCAGTCGCGCCGCCTGCTCGCGCAGCGCCTCGGCGCTGCGGGCGGAGAGCACCCAGGGCAGCACCGCGGGCTGGAGCTCGGCGCCGTCATCCGCCGGTTCCCGGCCCGGCGCCGCCTCCAGGATCACGTGCGCATTGGTGCCGCTGATCCCGAACGACGACACACCGGCCCGGCGCGGCTCACCGGTCTGTGGCCACGCCCGCTGCTCGGTCAGCAGCTCGACCGCGCCCGCCGACCAGTCCACGTGCGGGGTCGGCGCATCCACGTGCAGGGTGCGCGGCAGCACGCCCGCGCGCATCGCCTGCACCATCTTG